>JAOAAM010000211.1 GCA_026418875.1 Gemmataceae bacterium
TGTGCCGATCCATTGCCCGTCGGAGCAGGCAAGGGCTCGGCGTTCGCCGAATACTGGGCAGGGCGGGGCAACGTGGTGACTCGCTCTTGCGCCATCCCCGGGCAAGCCGTCACGATCCCTGCCATCGCGATCCATCGACCGATCTTCCGTGTCGCCACCGCTGCCCCTCCCAACGAAATACCTGGGACAACCCCGCGATAGCGAATCCACTCGGACGACGCAAGCCGAAGCGTATCGCTGCGACTCAGGGCGGGGGCACCCAAGTCAAGCAGGAGATTTCCCGATCATCCCGCACGACGATCCGGTCCTTCGTCAATCCCGGATGTGCCCAACTGCCGTCGAAGACCTTGGTCCGGCCCAGTTCCTCCACGCGCTCTGGGGACAGACGGACCACGATCCACTCGCCCCGCTCATTCAAGAATGATGCCATGCCGTCGGCCGACCACCACGAAGCCGCGTGCGGATTGCGTTTGTCGTACGAGAGTTTGAACCCGCTCCACCGGACTTTCCCGCTTCGCAATTCGACGCAGATTAGCCCATTTTCCCGGTCCAGGGCGTATGCGCAGCCATCCCGAACCAACGGTGTTGCCATCAACAGCCGCAGTCGCTTGCCTTCCCACAATTTTTCGGGCGGACCATCGGCGTTCAGCCGAAGTGCCAGACTGCCTTCCCAATACTGGCCGCACAACAGCACGCCATCGTGGTAAACCGGATCGGCAATGGCCACGTCGTAGGTGATGCTAAACGGCACAGCCCAAAGCAATTTGCCCGTCTCAGGCTCCAACGCCGTCACATGTTCGGCCGTCCAGGCGATCAGTTGCGGCCGGCCCTCGACCGCGATTCGGACTGCCGAGGCATAGCCCGCGCGATCCGGCAGGGCCTTCCAAACAACCTCGCCACTGCGTTTGTCGAACGCCATCCAGCAGCCATTGTGCCCCCCGACCTGAACGACGACCCGACTTTCATCGATCATCGGCGACGAGGCCAGACCCCAGGTCGGAATCGTCGCTTGATACTCGGAAACACAATCGTGCGACCAGACAACCCGCCCCGTCGCGGCATCCAGACAGTGCAGATGCCCCACTGCTCCCAACGTGTAGACTCGCCCTTCGTGAACCGTCGGCGTCGCCCGGGGACCATTGCCGTAATCCAGACCGCCATAGCGAACCGGGTATTCATGGGTCCAAATCGTCTGGCCGGTCGCCAACTCGAGGGCCACGACCCGCTCCACCTCCCGCGGCTCCGTCTGCCGATCCATGACGAAGACACGATCGCCGCTGATGGCGATGCCGCCGTAGCCCCCACCGATCGGCTTTCGCCAAATCGTGCGGAGTTTTTCGGGCAAGCGTTCCGGGTGGATCGAGACCGGCCACACGTTATCACGGTTGGGACCGCGCCATTGCGGCCACTGCGGATCACCTGCCGCCGCGGTCGAAGCCCAAACAGCGCTAACCCACAGAACATTGACGACGCGGCGTGCCGACATTTTCCTGCCCTGCTCGTGGACCAATCGTTGCCAAACAAGCTCTCGTCAAGATACGACCAACCGTGACAAAATGGCCCAAAAACCACGGGGTTGAGGGGTGAACCGTCGATCCGACGGTGCCTAAAGGTTGGAGGACCGAAATTGATCAATGGCCGACACTGCCGTCGCCGCGGATGGTGGCCGAGACACAAACCGTTGGCGGACTTTCGACCAGCCAATCGCCAGCCCGGCGCGGAGGCGGCATGACCACCGTCGAGCATAGTCAGTGAACCGCTGTGCGTAGAGTTGAAACGTTGCGTCCCCAGTGTAGCGTGCCAGATCCGTGAGCTGGCAGATGTGCAACTCGTGATACATCATGCTTGCCACGTACTTCTGACCCGATTTCGGCAAGTGATACAAACTCCAATAACCCGTATCGAAGAGCGGCAAGCTCGCCTGGACACTGGACAAGCCATCATCGAGGAAACTTTTCACCCAATCGAGGCCGGTGACAGTGTGCAAGTCCCGTAGTCCCCAAAGGGCATAAATCATGCCGTTCAAAACGTGACTCCATTGCGACCCTGGCGTCTCCTCGTACCACAACGCACCGTTCTCAGAAATACGGTCCACAAATCCGCCTTTTTCGACGGGCAAGTCGAAGGCCCGGGCACACCCGACCGCCGTGTCCAAGTATCCCGTTTGATTCGTGACTTGCCAAGCTCGGCACAGAACGCTCATCGCCTCACCGTGATCCATGGCTGAGACAAAACCAACATGACCTTGCCCACGGATCTCAACGCGAAAAAGTACCAAGTCAGGCGACGGGCGTTCTGCTGACTCGACCAGATAGTCTGCGACACTTAACAAGGATCGAAGGTTAGTTTCAGAGCCAGTTTGCAGAAAGCGTTCCCAATTCGCCAGGGCAAACGCCGTCATCGTGCAATATTGATGCACCCAACCGCCCATGGAGGGAATCCATTTCAACGGCAGGCCGCGATCGTCGAAGCGCTGAAAATGTCCTTGATCCAAGCGAGGCGCCACGCTCAACGGCCAGAAGCCGAGGGCCTTCGATCCGGGATTCGCTCGCAACTCGTGATCGACCAGCCGCCAATAGGAACCGACAGGTCGGAAATACAGCGCGAGCTTACGCAACTCTTCGCCGATGGCTCGACCTCCTCACATTCACGATCACATTATGACAAACCTGTGGATAACCTCCTATCTTCATCTCATACAGAATCGCAGCGAGGTTCCCAGCGATCCATTTCTCTCATGCGAATCATAACATCAGGCCGGAGATAGAATCCGCTGCAACCGACCACCTTGTGATGCTTTGTTGCTGCGTGCCCGCGAATTCTCGACATCGATTTTTCGCCCCATCAGAGGTGATCCGATGATTGTGTCATCAGCTAAAGCATGTTATGTTCCGCCTCATTGTGCATGTTCTGAGACAATCGTGAATCGTGGAGTCGTCGGCCTCCGAAGCGCTTATCGACTGATTTATCACGGCGGGCATCGATCAATTCCGTGTCACTGTGGTATTTGTCCCCGGCGATCCCGAGTTGTGGGACACGCTTGCCTGGGCATGTCGGCGTGGCAGTCCCTCGAGGTGCCCTCTCGTTTGCATCACATGACCTGGGCTGATTCGGGTGGATAAAGCCACTGGAAAAGCCATGGTCAAATGAAAAAACGATGTCGATCCGAGTGATCGCGGCTGGTGGCACAAAAAGTCCTGCCGCCCGCAGGGGACTTGCCTGGCTTTTCGTTGCTCGGCGTCGCTGCTTTTTCCCACCATCCACCCCAGCCCGCACTTTTTCCATCATTTCCATCTTTTCACTCGATCGATCCCTTTCGCGCTGAACTGAGTTCCTGCCCACGGACCGACCGGGGTGGCCTCCACGGGTCGATGACCGCCCAGCAGCCCACCAGCACCGGCCACCCCTGACCCAACAACCAGTCTTGGATACTTCCGTCGGAAGTCAAGCACCGTTGGCCGATGACCGGGGATCGGACAACACTCG
>JAOAAM010000755.1 GCA_026418875.1 Gemmataceae bacterium
ATTCCGCCCAGCACGGTGCCGATGAAACTCAACATGGTGGCGAAGCACACCACGCCGTAGAGCATTCGGCTGATGGACTTCAAGAACGGTGAGTCGCCTGAAACGGCCGCCGCTCGCTCGTCCCCGGCGCTTCGGAACAAGTGAATTCCGGCCGCGACAAGGTACACCATCCCCAAGACGCCGGCAACGAACGATACCACGTAGCCGAACGTGATCGTCGGGACGTGAGGTGCAAGCCAGAAATTGGTGTCCAACACCGCTTGCATCATCTCCAGCGTGTCGCCGGTGGTCTTGCTGAGGTAATGGGCGATCAAGCAGGTGCAGAAACCGATCAGACTGCCCACCAGGCTAGCCACCCCATAGGCGTAGATCGCTTCCAGGATGATGCTGAGCAGGACCGCGCCCCATCCGATGAAGATCGCGGATGAGTAGAGGTTCGTCACCGGGGGCCGACCTTGAACATACATCCGCAGCCCCAAGCCCACCGAGTGCACGACAAATGCGACGATGAGTAAGGAGAGCGCCGGCCAACGGGCTGCCGCAGACCATTTCGGCGCCGAGGCCCAGAGCAAAAAGCCGATCAGGCACAGCACGCTCGTCACCACGTACATGCCCATCGACTGATAAAACGGGGCGAAACGGTTGTAGAACAGTTCCGCCTTCGTCTTCGCCAACGACTCGCCCGGGATAACGTGGGGCGTCTCGGCGAATCGCGTCAACTCGTCATTGAATCGTTCCGCATCGCCGGAGCGGTAAGCGTCCCGCAGGGCGATCCATTCGCGCGTTGCGGGATCGTTGAGCAGACGTTGGTCCAACTCGCGGTCGATTTCGGATTGCAGTTCCCGAGTCAGCTCGTCGCGCCTCTCCGCCGACAGATTGCGAAGCTGCTCGTCCGTTAGCTGATGCCGTTGCAGCAGTCGGCTCCACACCGTCTCATGGACCTGTCGTCGAACCGCCGGATCGTCCATGATCTCCCGTTTCCGGTCGTAAAGTGATAGCCACTTCTTCCCCTCCTCCCTTGGGGGAATCGTGAGGATGGCGGAACTCCGGACACGAACGAATTCGCTCAGCTTGCCACTCAGTTCGAGGAGGCGAACCTGATACTTGTCACGCTTTTCCTTAGGCGTTTCCCGTGCTCGGTCGACTTCGGCTTCGAGTTTCGGCCAGCGATCGTAGAATTCTTTCAGCGCGTAACGGAAACCGCTCCGGGGTTGCAGCCCGAGCATCTGCACGACTTGGTCGTTGTCGATGCGGAAGACCGGTGCCTCCCAAGCCGGCCCGACGCGTTGCTCGCCCGACGAGCCGGTCTTGGCCCAATCGGAGAACAAGACGTCGGCGAACCAGACGATGGCGGGTTGCTTCTTGCCGTCGGCTGCTTCGTATTCCTCGCCGCCGCTCAAGATCCGCAGGGTGGTTCGGGCCGCGGTATCCATCGGTTGGACCCGCCCGCCACTCAGCACTGGCAATCGGCGGAGCCGCTCCAGATCGAATCCGCGACCATTCGCACCGTCAGGTCGAGATGCCACGCTGCCAAGGTAAAGTCCAAAGACGACCACCGCGAGCAGACTCAACCCCGCCGCGGTCCACGCCGGTCGACGGCTGATGGTTGGTGTCGCACGCCCAATCGTCGCCGCGTCCCCGGTGGAGGACATGGCAGGGCGCAATCGGCTTTCATTTCGGGTCCGGCCGAGGAATGTCACAAGACCGATGCCGAAATGCACCAGGAAGCCAAACGAGACCACGATGCACGAAATGTACGGGATCAGCCAACCGGGGTTGTCCACGACTTGCAAGATCGTGCCACGAACACCCTCCGTCTTCGGATCGAGATAACCCGATTGGAAAAACGTCTTCCCTCGATACCGCAGCGGGGCGTTCATGTAAATCTCGACCTCCCGCTCAATTTGCTGCTCTGGATCGCTCAAGCGAATGTGGCTGCGGAAATCTCGTGGCTTGTCAGTTCCTTCGTAAACATCGTGGGTGAACTTGGTCAGATGCAGAGAGTATGGCAGGTACTCGCGCTTGAACCGCAACGTCATCTCGTAAGGCTTTCCGCCGAAATCGACGCGCTGTTCCGAACGCCGCAGGACGGTCGTCAGAAGCCAGGTGCCCAAGTCAGCTCCCGTGCTGCGATCGGTCAAGCGGATGACCACCGAGGGGGTGTCCACGGTCTGTTCCGGGTCGGTGCCGGAGACAACCGGACGTTCCTGAATGACAATCTTTCGGCCGTAACCACGGTTCGCCTCGGGTTTGTAGTTCGCAGGTGGTGTGTCCAGCAACGTCGAATTGGGCCAGAACTTGACCACTTCGACATCGACAGGCAACGCCGGATCACTGATTCGCGCGCCGGGTTTTAAGCGTGATCCCGGGATCACGGCGACCCGGTCATGCTGCGGGTCGGAAAGGTCGATGAAGGCCAGTTCGACCGAGCGGTAGTCTTCCAGGTGCGAGGCGGTTTTGCCCTCTTCGATCCGCATGCGATATTCCTCGGCACGTTCACGAGTCACCGCCTCGCCGAGGAGCATCAAGACCAAACCGCCGTGGATGAGCCAAACTCCACTACGTTTGAACAACTCCTTCGCAATTTCGGCACGGGTGGCGTTCGGCCGGGTGATCGTTCGGTAGAACGACGCCCAGAATCGGACGATGTGGGCCGCGGTCAGGTTGACGAGCAACAACAACGCGAGTGTCTTTCCGCCGAGGAACGGAAATCCGAACTCATTGGGCCAACTGCCTGAGGATTCCCAGAGAAACCGTGGGATCAGGTCTTTGAACGGAATC
Organism: Gemmataceae bacterium; assembly: GCA_026418875.1. Lineage (GTDB taxonomy): Bacteria > Planctomycetota > Planctomycetia > Gemmatales > Gemmataceae > CAKZUU01. The sequence continues at coordinate 2,782 of JAOAAM010000755.1, forward strand.
CACACGAACAGCGACCAGAAGTATTTATCGACGACCTGCCAGATGCCGGCGTCTTTTTGGGCGAGGGTTCCGGCATACACGAGCAGCATCGATGCGAGCATCAGTGCGACGGTGAGGCGCAGCGAGGCCAACGGCCGCAAAAATCGCTCCGTCCACAATTGCGGGGGCTGGTGAGGCTTCTTCGAACCGATACTGCCGCCCACGCCGTTCACTTGCGGTTCGACTGTCGCCGCTCGCCCTGGAAGCGAGATCGCCGCCCCGGAGGCGCTCCCACCGTGTTTCTTGGTCATGTCTCACTTGCCTCCGCGGAATCGCAGGGACTTGACAAAGGACTCAAACGCTGCACGCTCTCGTGCAACCAACTCGGTGTCGCCGGTCATTTTGATGAACCAAGTCTGCTCCTCCCCTGGTCGAATCGCCCCGAGGATGGTCTTGCCGGATGGTCCGGTCAGATTCACCAAAATAAACCGCCCGCCCTTCCCTTCGATCACCTGACTCAGTTTGATCAGTTCTTCATCCGAGGCTTCCGGCAACCCGACCTGGTTTCGCCAGCGGTTGATGTTCGCTGCCAGCGACCCGCCGCTTCCCGCGAGCGGCGTGACGGTCACGTCGGCGCTCTTCGCCCCGTCGGACACGGCGAGCGTCACGACCGATAACGCCACCCCCGCCTCCTTTTCCCGCCAACCAGCGGGAATCTCGTACTCAATCGGCTTGCTTGCTTGGTCCGTCTCTTCTTCCACCGGAGTAAACCGGGCACTCTCCATGTCGACGAGCAAGGCCTCGACATCTCCCGCGAGTTTCTCTCGGCGGCAAATCTTCAGCAACTCCTCGCCGCTGATCGGCTCGAGTTTGAGCTGCTCCCGCCAACGGTTCACGTTGCTCAGCACTCGCCCGCCTTCGATGCCGAATTTGAACACCGTGACCTCGAGGCGGTTCGGCAAGCGGAAGGTCGCATAGCGCAGATCGCGGCCCGGCTCATATTGCCAACCGTCAGGTACGGTCCAAGTAATCGGCTCCGGCCCCGACTCGGGGAATCTCAGCGAGCGAACGAACTGTTCGAATCGCTCTTTTTCCGCACCGACTTGGTCCGTGTCGCCCATCAGCTTGAAAAACCAGACATGTTCCCGGTTCGGAAAAACCATCGCCCCAAGCAGCCTCTGCCGCGAGACTGGCACCTGGTATGTGCGGATCGGCTCCTCGCAGCCGACGAACGGCAGCAAGACAAGGGCAATCAAGCATCGCGGGAAGTTCGATGTCATTCGGCATGCATCTCAGAGAAGCCAACGGGGCGGGCGGCATCACGCCAAGCGTGTCAGGCACCTATACACAGTATACGACCGCTCAACGTGGGGAGATCAACAGTCATCGGCACCTCACGCCCAAGCCAAGCAGGGGAATCCCGATGATGCCGAGTTGCCGGGCTGATCCGCATGACATGCGCGTGGGGGGAACGCGGTCGGGAAAATCTCATGGTGGCGGCGGAGCGTCATCCCGCCGGGTGAAGTCAAACTCGGGATGATACTCGTCCTCATGAACGACCCGGCGTTTTACTTTCTTCGCAGGATCGCGTCGTTGGCGGGAGGAGCGTGCGGCGTAGAATCGCGCCAAGTTGTACACTGCCAGCAGAAGTGCCACGATCCCCATCGTCAAGCCCGGCTGCCCCGGCTCCAAGCCGAGCATCGGTTGGCCGATGACATTCACCGCCACCAGCGGCAGCCCGATCATCAGCCAAATCAGAGCCAACACTAGGTTGAAGGCCATGGCCGCCGCTCCCACTTTGGGCAAACGAGACCTCGTCATTGTACTGCCGACGAACTTGCTCGATCCTCGCCCCGATCGAACCGCCCCGTCGTTGATCACCGGCGAGATCCGCGGAAGCGGCCCGGTGTGCCGCCACCTCGAATGGCTCCGCGAGGGAGCGATCCATACATCGAACGGTGAGATGTCGTAATCAGCCCGACGCGGAACGACGACCGATGGGG
>JAOAAM010000758.1 GCA_026418875.1 Gemmataceae bacterium
GAGCTGCCCAGCGACGGCGTCTTGCGTCTTTAGCCCGTTGCCCGTGATGCACAGAACGATCTCCTCATCGCGGGGAAGCTTCCCTTGTTCGATGAGTTTGCGTGCCACGGCGACGGTCACGCCGCCCGCCGTCTCGGCGAAGATACCTTCGGTTCGGCCGAGCAAGTACATCGCCTCGCTGATCTCCTCGTCGGAAACGTCCTCGGCCCAGCCCCCGGTTTCGCGGATCAACCGGGCAGCGAAGTAACCGTCTGCCGGATCGCCGATCGCCAACGACTTGCAGATCGTGTTCGGACGGCGCACGGGTCGATGTCGCTCCCGGCCGTTCTTCACCGCGTCGGTAATCGGATTGCAACCTGTCGCTTGGGCACCGTACATCGAGCAGGTTGCATCTTCCACCCAACCCAGCGTCTTCAATTCCTGAAATGCCTTGTAGACTTTGCCGATCAAGCTGCCGCCCGCCATCGGGACGACGACATGCCGCGGCACCCGCCAGCCCAAGTCCTCGGCAATTTCAAAGCCGACGGTCTTCGAGCCTTCGGCGTAAAACGGCCGCAGGTTGACGTTCACCAAGCCCATGTGGAACTTCAAGGCGATTTGCGAACAAAGTCGGTTCACCTCGTCGTAGGTGCCTTGCACCAGCACGAGCTTCGGGCCATACACACTCGTCCCGAGGATCTTGGCCCTCTCCAAGTCGGCGGGGACAAGGATGTAGGCATCCAGACCGGCCGCGGCCGCATTGGCGGCGACGCTGTTCGCCAAGTTGCCCGTGGAGGCACACCCCACCGTCTTGAAGCCCAACTCCCGCGCTTTCGACAGCGCCACGGCCACCACCCGGTCCTTGAACGAAAGCGTGGGGAAGTTGACCGCGTCGTTCTTGATCCACAGCGTTTCGACCCCCAACTCCTCCGCGAGGCGGTCGGCACGGATCAACGGCGTGCCGCCCACTTGCGGGCCGACCGTCGGTTCGCCGTCGAGCGGCAGCAATTCACGGTAGCGCCACATCGTCCGCGGCCGACGCTCCACCGTTTCCCGGCTCACTGCCGACTGAATCGCGGAGTAGTCGTACTCGACCTCCAGCGGGCCGAAATCCTCGGTGCAAAAATTCAGGGCTTGTTGCGGATATGCCTTGCCACAGACGCGGCATTTCAAACCACGGACCAATCGGTTTTGCACAAAAACACCTCCGAACCATCCCCGTGGCGGGGGGCATGACCGATTTCGGGGTATCGTCCAGCAGGGGCGGCTTTGACCGGCCGCAAGATAAGAAAAGGTGCGACAAGAGCACACGATCTTATCTTCCCCGATGTCGGACACCGGGCAGGAGTTAGCACCTGCATCCGCCGCGATTCAGGACGAACGGCGAACCGGTTGCTGTGGCGTCAACGGGCCTGTCCCTCAGCCACTCTGGATAAGATACCTTGCCTTCGCCATCTTAAAAGAACCGGCTCTGGAGGGCAACCACCGATCAAAAAATTTGCTCGCTGGCCGCCGACTCTGGTTCCACGCACGGTTCAGCTTGCTGCTCAGCCCTCCAGGTCGATCGGCTCTCGAAGTCGCCGGGGGTGCCGTGTCACATCCAAAGGCAATTCCGGTTCGTGACCGGCCCAGAACAGCAGAAGTTGTCGAACCTCGTCCGCGTGGCTGGGCCGCGCCTCCGGTTGCTTCGCCATCAATTGCTCAACCAATTTGATGAATCCCGGCGGGACCGCAGGGTTCAATGTCGAAATCGACGGCGGCTGCTGCTGCCGATGCCGACGCAACTTCTCCTGCGACGTGCCCCCTGGGAATGGAACCTGACCGGTCAGCGAAAAATACAGCGAGCAACCCAGCGAATAAAGGTCCGCCCGGCCATCCACCCGAGTCGCATCGATGACTTGCTCCGGCGCGATGAAATCCATCGTGCCCACGACATAGCCGCGGCCCCCGATGATCGCGCGATCCTGCGGGGTCGGCTCACCGGCAATCAAAGCAAAGCCCAAGTCCAGAATTTTCGCATGCCGGTTCGGCGTGATCATCACGTTCCCCGGCTTCAAGTCCCGGTGGACCAGCCCGCGCTGATGAATGTGGTGCAAGGCGTCGGCGACCTCGGCAAACACGCGGGCCGCTCGACCCAACGACAGTGGCCCCGAAGACAAAACTTGTTGCCGCAACGTGCAGCCCGGCACAAACTCCATCGCGATGAAATGCACGTCGTCGATCACGCCGGAGTCGTAGCACCGGGCTAGGTGGGGGTGATCCACCTCCGCGCCAATTGCCATCTCGCGCAAAAAACGCTTCAGCGTGCGGCCGTCATCACGGTATCGGCTCGGCGGGAGAAGCTTCAACGCCAAAGGTTGATCCGTTCGCCGATCCCGGGCCAAGTACACCATGCCCGAGGCACCACGCCCCAGTGGCGCGAGCAGCTGATAAGGCCCAAGAACCAGCCGACGGGCCGCGCCCTCGCGGATTCGCTCCGCTTGAAAACGCGACAACAACCCCACTCGCACCAGATATTCGAGCAGCGAATGACCCGATTCCCGACAAGCCGACGGAGCAAAGCGAAGGGCGGCGTCGAACTCTTGCGGAGTGACCAGTTCCAGCCGGGTGAGCGCCTGCGCTACCCGCTGAACGTCGTCCGTGTGGGATGAGCGCATGGCCCTATTCTAATGGATTTTGGTGTGCATTCGCAGGTGAGTCGCGTTGAAGTCGGGCTCAAAAAGTCCAGCGGACAGTCCGTCGCTTCGATCGAGGATCGGTGGCACGGCTCGGCCCAGTAAGCTCTACCCCCTCGACTCGACCCGCTTAGCGCTGCCCCCTTGGCTCGGCCCAGTTCGCTCTATCCCCTCGACTCGACCCGCTTAGCGCTGCCCGCTTGGCTCGACTCCGGCGACGGTGCGCGAACCGACATTTGACTCTTGGCTACGGCATCCAACACTTCGAGATGGTTTGCCGGGTTGGGTTTGGCCGGTTGGTTCGCCCTGAGATCATCCGCTTTCGCAGGTCTACGGCGGTCGGGGATAACGCCCAACGAACCAGCCTGACATGAATCAAGTGCCCGATTTGCCGTGAGATATGCCGCGGGGAGGTGTGACGCAGGGAGGTGTGGCGCCGGGAGGTATGACGCAGGGAAGTATG
>JAOAAM010000768.1 GCA_026418875.1 Gemmataceae bacterium
GAATACGCCTGTCGTGCGGGGTCGTCGACCGCATTCTGCTTCGGCGATGATGCCAACGGACTCGATGACTACGCCTGGTACATCAAGAACTCACCCACGGCCAAGAAAATCAACGGCGGCACCCACGCTGTGGGCACCAAAAAGCCGAACGCATGGGGCATTCACGACATGCACGGCAACGTGATGGAGTGGTGCCTGGACCATTATCGTAAGGACATCTACGCCTCGTACTTGCGGGAAAAGCCGACGCTCAATCCGGTGGTGCTCCCGACGGAGAAGAGGTGGTCGCATGTGGCCCGCGGCGGGTCCTGGGCCGATGAGCCGGCACAATGCCGTAGCGCGGCCCGCCGACCCTCCGATCCGAGCTGGATGCAGCACGATCCGCAGCAGCCCAAAAGCATCTGGTGGCTGACCAAGTTTGATGTGATCGGCTTCCGCGTGGTCCGGGCCGTCGATGAGTACGACGAACTGAAGGGAATCAAATCCAAAGTCACCCGTGAGAGCGACTAGTCCCCTTTCCCTCCCTGGAGAACCGTGATGACCTCTCGACGACAATTCCTGAAAAACAGCGCGGCCATCGGAGCGGCGGCGGTAGCCTCCTCGTTCATCTCCCGCAGTGCCTACGCTGCTGGCAGTGACGAAATTCGCGTGGGTGTCATCGGATGTGGCGGCCGTGGCTCGGACGCGGCCATGAACAATGTCCTCGTCGCCGCCGAGAACGTCAAAATCGTGTCGCTTGGGGATGTGTTCAAGGAGCCAATCGACCGACTCCGCCGTGCGTTGACCGCGAAGTACGGCAAAGACAAAGTGGACATCCCCGATGATCGCGTCCACGTCGGGCTAGATGCTTATGAAAAGGTGATCAACGACGATGTGAATTATGTGATCCTCGCCAGCCCCCCGGGCTTCCGCCCGCTCCATCTCGAAGCCGCGGTCAAGGCCGGACGTCACATCTTCACCGAGAAACCGGTCTGCGTCGATGGCCCCGGATACCGTCGGTGCATCAAGGCTTACGAAGAGGCGAAAGCGAAGAAGTTGGGTATCGTCGCGGGGACTCAACGGCGGCACCAGGCAGGCTATATCGACACCATCCGCCGCATCCACGACGGGGCGATCGGCGAGATCGTCTCGGCACGGTGTTACTGGAACGGGGGCGACATCTGGTTCAAGGAACGCCTCCCCGGGATGACCGACGTCGCGTACCACTGCTATAACTGGTACCATTTCCTCTGGACTTGCGGCGACCATATTGTCGAGCAGCACATCCACAATATCGACGTCATCAATTGGGCGATGCAAGCCGTGCCCGTCCGGGCTTCTGGGATGGGCGGGCGCAGTCGGCGTGATCCATCCGACCCGCGCGAGCGGCCTGATCCTCGCGTGGCCGGCCAGATTTTCGATCACTTCGCGGTGGAATTCACCTACGGCAACGGAGTGGTCCTGCACAGCTATTGCCGACAAATCACGGGCTGCGACGGGAACATCTCCGAGGCACTCGTGGGTACCAAGGGCCGTGCCCAAGTCAACGATTATCAGATCAATGGCAAACGAGTGTTCCAAGGCCGGGAGCAGAACCCGTACATCCAGGAACACACCGACCTGATCGAGAGCATCCGTCGCGGCGAGCCGCTGAACGAATTGAAGACCGTCTCCGACAGTTCGTTGACCGCAATCATGGGCCGCATGGCCACTTATACAGGCCGCGAAGTCACTTGGGAGGAAGCTGCCAACTCCGAAGAGGACACCTATCCCAAGAACCTGACGTGGGACATGTCGCTCGACGTGGCCCCGGCTCCGATTCCCGGCAGCGGACAGCGGCGACGGCCTCGTCGTAGCTGATCGCTCCTTTGCAAAGTCGCGAATCGTCTTTATCGATTGGTCTGGCGCTCCCGGTGCCACCGTGGGCGCCAGACCCTCGTCCTCTCCCGCGGACCCTCTGGAACACTCTCGGCAAGCCAGCGTTCACGGCATTGGCTAACGCCAATGGATGGCGTGGGGGTGGCCGGGGACATCGTACTCGGCGACGACTTTGCCCTCTCGATTAACCTTCAGCATCTTCTGCCGAGTTTTGCTGGCAATCAGGAAGTGTTCATCGGGCAAGCGAGTGGCCATCCACGCCCCTGGGATTTTGAAGTCGGTCACGATATTTCCTTCCGCGTCAAATTGCGTGATCCGCCCGGTGCTGTTCTGCGAGACGAGGATGTGCCCTTTTGGAAGTGCCTCGATCGCGCCCGCGCTGTCCACGGCGACTCGCTTAAGTTCTTGTCCAGTCGGGCTGAGCCACAACACGACAT
>JAOAAM010000103.1 GCA_026418875.1 Gemmataceae bacterium
CCCCATCCGCATCGCCGATCGCCCACCCCGAACCATCTTGCCTTTCCCCGACCCGCACACCGCTTCGGCGACCCGACCTCCTCTCCCAACCGCGGTATCGAGCTCCACCCCTCTGTTCGTCCGAATTCTAGCGCGATGGGCAAGCGAAAACATCAATTGTCAAGACCAAATCTCCACGACAAATTCGTGGAGTTCGTGTCATTCCGAAATTCGTGGAAATGAGCGGCGAGCGTACCGCGGAATGAGACTAGGCAGCGCGAGGTGGCTAAAGAACCTTCCGAAAGACAATCATGTCATCCCCGGACGCATAAAAGTCGCGCAGGATGGCCTCTTGGTCGTAACCCTGTTGGCGATAAAACCGGCGCGTCCTCTCGTAATGAGGTAGCCCCGAGGTTTCGATGAACAGCACTCGGCCGCCCCGCCGACGGATCTCGTCCTCCGCATGCCGAAGCAGCGCCCGCCCGTAGCCGCGTCCATGGGCATCGGCCGCCACGACGATCCAATAAAGATACCACGTCCGATCCGTCATTGGGGCCGGCGCGAAATAGACGAAGCCGCGGACGCTTCCCTCAGTCACCAAGGTTCGCGAGTGTTGATCCGAAGTGGGAATGTCCCCGAAATAGTCGGCGAAGATTTCCTGCAAGGTGTCCAGCTCCAGCGGCTTGAACATCCCCGTGGCCGCCGTGAGTTGGACAAGGGCCTCGACATCGTCGGGAGTCGTCGGGCGGATGCAGAGATCGTCGGGTATCACGGGCGCGGCATCTCAAACAGGTCCGTCGATCGGCAATAGTAGTCGCCACCCAAGCGGGCTATCGCCCTCAGCCGTCGTGGATCAACCCGGCCGTTGCCATCCAGCAGCCGGTCGTCGATGTGGATGTGGATGATTTCTCCGATGACCAAGTTCGCGGAAATTGGTCCCGCTCCGATCGGGATAATCTGCCGCACCAATCCTTCCAAATGAATCGGTGCCTCGGCGATGCGCGGCGGCTGAACCCTCGCCGCCGGGAGAGTCGTCAATCCCGTCAGGGTGACCTCGCTTTCATCAGGTGGGACTTCCTTCGACGAGAGGTTCACTTGCTCGGCAAGAGCTTCGACGGCTGAGTTCAAAACGAACTCACCGAGGTGCTCCAAATTTTTCAGCGTGTCCTTCTTCGAGCCGTCCCGGCGTAATGTCGGAGAAAACACCACAACAGGCGGATTCGCGCCAAAGGTGTTAAAAAAGCTGAACGGTGCCAGGTTGACGACACCCGTCGGCCCCAATGTCGTCACCCAAGCAATCGGGCGCGGTACGACACTCCCCACCAGCGCATGGTAAACATCCACGACGCTGGCGCTTTTCACGTCCATTTCCATCGATGGGCACCTCGTTGCGGGAGGATCACTCCAGCCAACTATAGGGATAGGAACTGTCGTCAACCTCAAGGGCGGACCGAGTCAGGCTCAGCGGGCGGAACGTGTCCACCATCACAGCAAGCTCGTCCGTTTGACTCATGGATCGGCTGGCGACAATCGTACCGGGATGCGGTCCATGCGGGATGCCCCGCGGATGCAACGTGATCGAGGCTTCCTCGACACCCCGGCGGCTCCCGAAGCGACCACGGACATAGTACAGTAC
>JAOAAM010000114.1 GCA_026418875.1 Gemmataceae bacterium
TCGTGGGCTCGGAGATGTGTATAAGAGACAGGAGTAGCCGCTATGCCCGGGTGATCCCCGGAACGCAAGTGCCCCCTTCCCCGCTGGCTCCGCTGTCGTTCTCGTCGTTGTCGAGTTTCAAAGTGAGCTTGGCCCCGGGGAGTCGGTGGGCGTCGCCTGCCGATCTGGGCAGCGGAGACTTGGACACACTGCGAAGAGAGATCCGAAGACGTTTCGGGGCGACCATGATCGCCTTCGACTACAACCGCGACAATCGGCTGGACCTGTTCCTTGTCGATGCCGTCGTCCGGGATGGTCGGCTTGGCGATTTACTCCTGCGCAACGACGGCGACGGGGCGTTCTCTGACGTGACCGAAGCCGCCGGTCTGGTCGGCGAGCGGCCGGGACTCGCAGTCGTGGCCGTCGATTTCACGAACGACGGTTGGCCCGATCTGTTGATCACCGGAGCCGGTCAGACGCGGCTGTTCCGCAACGATGGTAAGGGGCGCTTCGAGGACGTGACCGTCGCTGCCGGGCTCGACTCTATCGACGACGTCATCCTCGGTGCCACTTGGCTCGACTTGGATCAGGACGGCGACCTTGACCTGATTTTGTGCCGATTTGCCAAAACCATTCCGGAGGCCCTTGCGGCATTGGAGGGCCGGACTCCCCAAGGGGGCGGCTTAGCCATTTTCATCAACACGGGCGTCGCCGAACCTGTCCCCGCGGGTGCCTTCTACGGCGGTTTGACCGTCCAATTTCGTCGTTCCCCCGACTTGGAGAAATCATGGACGTCGCCGAATCGCCCGGTCTGCGCCATCATTTCCGATGTGGACGGTGATCTCGACGTGGACCTGCTTGTTTCCTCGCAACGGGGGACCGTTCAACTCCTCGAGAACCGCCGACTTTTGCGGTTGCAATCGCATCCGTTGAAGCTCCAAAGCGAGTTCAGAGACCTGCCCAGCCTGATCCCGATGGACGTGGACCAGGACGAGCGGACAGATCTTCTGGTTCTGGCGGACCGCGAGCCGACCCGTTTGCTCCAAAACCGCAGCTTGCCCGGCGATGATTTGAGCCAAGCCTTTGAGACCGGTCCGTCGTTCCCTCCCATGCGGCAGGCGCGAGTCGCGGATTTGGACTTGGATGGCTGGCCCGATGTCGTCGGCATCAGCGCGGAGAGTCGGCTGATTATTCTACGAAATCACCGTCAAGACGGGCTCGTGGCCGAATCGTCGTCGTTCGCCTCGACTGACCCGACCCCGACGCCGGTTCAAGCATGCATGCCGCTGGATCTGAACCATGATCTGTTCCCAGGCCTAGTCCTGTGGCGTGAGGATGGCGGACTCGAAGCTTGGAGCAACCACGGCGTCGAAGGGCATAGCGGCGTGGTGCTCCGACTGCTCGGCCGTCGTGAGAACGCCTCGCCGCCGGGAGAACGCGTCAACAGCGACGCGATCGGCACCCGGGTGACAGTCCAAGTGGGGCGTTACGCTACGACGACGGAAGCTGTCCCCTCCGTGGGAGGGCTGGGACAAGCGGTCACGCCCATTACTCTCGGCATCGGACCGGCGAAACCAACCGATGCCATCGTCCGCGTGACTTGGCCCGACATGGTCGTCCAAGCCGAATTCTTGAACGACCCGAGGGGGCAGAATTGCAGCCTCGACGCCGAAAATGTCTGGGAGCTGCGGGAAAAAAACCGGAAGCCGACGTCATGTCCCGTGGTGCTGACATGGGACGGGAACAAATGGGTTTACATCACGGATTTTTTGGGTGAAGGGTCCGTCGGCGAGATGCGGGCGGGGGGCGGTACTCGTCCGGCTCGGCCGGAAGAGTCTCTGAAAATCGAAAGTCACCAGTTGGGGCTGAAAGATGGCGGGTATGTCATGCGCATCGCCGAGCCGATGGACGAAATCGCCCTACTGGACCGCCTGCGTCTGGATGTGATTGATGTGCCACCGGGATGGGA
>JAOAAM010000140.1 GCA_026418875.1 Gemmataceae bacterium
GTACTCGTCTAAGGTGGTCGCGCCGATGCAGTGCAATTCACCTCGCGCAAGCATCGGCTTGAGCAAGTTCCCGGCATCCATCGCCCCTTCGGCCTTCCCCGCGCCGACGACGGTATGCAACTCGTCGATGAACAGAATGATTTCGCCCTTGGCGCCGGTGACTTCCTTCAGCACCGCCTTCAAACGTTCCTCGAATTCACCACGGTACTTCGCCCCGGCGATCAGCGCCCCCATGTCGAGGGCGACGATCCGCTTCCGCTTCAACCCCTCGGGCACGTCGTCCTTGACGATGCGTTGTGCTAGCCCTTCGACGATCGCGGTCTTCCCGACGCCGGGTTCGCCGATCAGCACGGGGTTGTTTTTGGTTCGCCGGGAGAGAACCTGGATGACCCGACGGATTTCGTCGTCCCGGCCGATCACCGGATCAAGCTTGTTCTCCCGGGCCAACTGGGTCAAATCCCGGCCGTATTTCTCGAGCGCCTCGAACGACGCCTCGGGGTTCTGGGTGGTGACTCGCTGCTGCCCGCGTACCGCGCGGATCGCATTTTCCACCGCCGTTGGGTTGGCACCGAATTCACGCAGAATCGTCGCCGCGGCCCCGTCGCCTTGGGCGATGCAAAGCAGCAGGATGTCGGCGGAGATGAAATCGTCCTTCCAACTTTTGGCGACTTCCTCGGCACGCGTTAACAAACGATTCAAGCGATGGCTGATGTAGAAGCGATTATCCGTGCCGCCGCTGACTTTCGGCAACTTCTCCAGCTCCCGCTGGACACGGATTTTTACGGCATCCACAGACACGCCAGCCCGATTCAACACCGACGTGGCCAAGCCATTCTCCTGATCCAACAGGGCGAGCAGCAAATGCTCGACGTCGGTCTCCTGCTGGCCGAATTTTTGGGTCAATTGCTGGGCCGAACGGAGCGCGTCCTGGGCTTTTTCGGTGAAACGTTCGATGTTCATAAAGTTCCGCTCTCTGGCGACGTTGATTTCGTTCTATGCGGTTAGATTGCCGGCGCGGCAAAAGGATGCACACCGCGGAAGTTTTCAGCCGGTCAGCGCCCGCTCAAGAACGGATACCGCCCGTTGCATTTCTGCCGGAGGGTCGGCCCAACTGATCAATTCCACCGCCGATCCGTCGCGCCGAACCGTGACCATCCAACCTCCGAGCGATACCCGCAGCTCCTGCCAGTGTTCGGGTGGCTGCTCATCGGGGAAGGCGAGTTGTCCGTCAATCATCCGCATTTCGACGGACAGGCCTTCGGCGGACAATCGGGACAGGACATCGGGCCATGGCGGTACGCCGCGCGGACAGTCAACCCGGCGAGAAACTCCCACGAGGGCACCTCCTTCGCTCACGACTCCATCCGCGTCGCCGTCTCAGCCGTCCACGGCGGCAGCGGTGCAATGGGCTCAGTCTCCAACCGGAAAAAATACTCCGCCAACAGCCCAGTGGTGATCGCCCCGAAGGTGTGCCACAACCAATGCGTGCCCAGCCCTGGGAGGATCGGGGCCGTGAGAGGGTCCAGAAAGCGGAAGAGGATCGCCCAGCCGAAGCACACTAGCGTTAGTTTGATCAGGTTCGCATGACGAAACCGTGTTCGGATCAACGTAATGACTGTCGGGATCAGGATCAGGGCCGCCAGCGTGATGTAGTGGGCTACGATGGCGTGGTGCGTCTCTTTCATCAGGGCGAACGGCAGTTGCATCACCACGAGTAGGAGGAGAACGGCGGTCAAGTGATACCACCGAGGCCGCAGCCGGACCCAAAGGTAGCCCGCCCCCAGCAGCACCA
>JAOAAM010000261.1 GCA_026418875.1 Gemmataceae bacterium
GGGTGACTTGACGTCAGCCGGTGTGATTTACAGACGACGACTTTTCGTTCGACACCGTGAATTTTCCGGATACAATCGCGGCAGATTCATCGATCCGTGATCCCCCGACTCTTCATGAGACAACCATGAGAAGCAAACTTCGATTCCTCGTGCCCTTGGGTGCCGTCATCCTGGTGGCCGTGGGCCTAGGGTTGGCCTTGCCCGGCAGTCCGATTTACTTGCCGGAACTCTTGATCCGCGGCGGGGTGCATGACGGTCGGCCGACGAGCTACTGGATCGAGCAACTCAATCATCAAGATTCTGCGGAACGCATCAAGGCGATGCAGGCCTTGGCGACGATCGGTCCGGAGAACGCCGGTCGTGCCGTGCCCCGGCTGGGTGAGATCTTGACGACGGACAAAGACCCGCACTGCCGTAACGAAGCGGCGTTGGCTTTGTCGAAAATGATCCCACACGCCCGGGAGGTGATGTCGGCGTTGATCCAGGCCGCGGAGGACGAGGAAATTCCGGTGCGTGCCAATGTGATGATGACGCTGTTCCGCTTGAAAACCGATGCCAAACCGGCCATCCCGGTCATCATCAAGGCCCTCCAAGACGAGAAAAACGCGACCAATGCCGCCATCTTTGCCCACACGGTGCAAGAGATCGCCGCCTTGGCATTGGGCCGGGCCACCGCCGGAACCACCGAGGGCCTGCCGCACCTGGCGGAATTCCTGAAGAAGGCGAGCACGTCGATGGCGAAAGAAGCCGGAGTGCGGGCCATCGGCGAAGTCGGACCAGAAGCTCGTTCGTTGGAAGAGTTGCTACTGCCTTTTTTGAAGGACCGGAACAAACAGGTCCGGGAAGCGACCGCAGAGACGCTCACCAAGCTGGGGCTTCCGGTGCCCGACGTAGGTGAGATTCCACCCGAGCCGCCGCCTCCCGGGGTGAACCCGCAAGACCCGCGACGCTTCCCGGGCGGATTTCGTCCGGGCGGTCCCGCCGGTAATGCTCCGCCCGGTAGTGCCCCCGCCGGTAACGCTCCCCCCGGTAACGCCCCCCCCGGCCCGCCACCCGGCGCGGGTGCTGGTGCTGGTCCCGTGAATCAACCCAGAGCAGGCGACGCCGGCGGAAAAGACCAGCCCAATCCGGAAAAACCCAAGTCGGAAGAAATCAAGCCTGAAAAATCCGACAGGGATAAGAAAGAACCCCTTGCGCTTGATCCGAATCACCTCGAACTGCCGGAGGCGGAACGGCAATACCTTTGGGAGATCGAGCACCACGGGAACGTGCTGGTGCAGCATGGCTTCCGCCCTTTTGCCGAAGCGCTGAGCCGGGCTGACGCCGCCGCCCTCTCAGCGCTCCTCGCTCCCGATTTCCGTGGCGGCGACTTGAAAAACTCCCGCCGAGTCGCGGCCGATCGTTGGCTTCAAGTCGAGCGACTCGAGGCGACGACCAGCGATTCTCTCCCGTTAGACCGAGACGACTTCGTGCGGCGGCTGCTGGAATGGCGGCAGCGCTTCCCCGAGTCGCCGCCCCAAGTCCGCCTCGCACTGATGACCCTCAGCCCCGTCGTCCGAGGGCAACTCGATGGCCCTTGGGAGGGGACCGCTCAATTGCGCCTATTTGGCCAAGCATCCCCGGGCGCGCCGATGGAAATCGTGGCGACTCTTCGCTACGCCATCGATCGGCCGACACGAGAGCGATTGTCGCAACCCGGCTGGATCCATGCCATGGAACCGCGCCAGGTCCTGATTGGGCAGGCACCGGGTTTCCTTTTCCGCGAATCGGCTAGTTCACGCGGCTTTTCAATCGAACCTTTGTTTGACAATTGGAAAATGGATGCCTTCCGACCGGCGACGGGCGGCGTCTTCGTCACCGACTACGATCGCGACGGCCATCTCGACGTTCTCATCACCGACCTGAACGGCCTATTCCTGTACCGCGGGATCGGGGCTGGACGATTTGAGGAAGTGACCGCCGCCATCGGGTTGCCCCGCCGCTCGGCGGCTTATCCCGCCGCGTGGGTGGACATCGATGGCGATGGCTGGGATGACTTGGTCGTCGGACGAGCCGTTTGGCGGAACGACCAAGGCCGACGCTTCGTGAATTACACCTCGCGCTGCCGACTCAACCTTCCGGCCGACGCCTTGGGAATCGTCGTCGCCGACTACAACCGGGATGGCCGGCTAGATCTCTACGTGACTCGCGGCGGTCATCCCGGCAGCGGTTCGTGGCTCGATCCTTTTAGCGACGATCCGCACGGAAATTACCTGCTTCGGAACAACGGGGACTGGACCCTCGAGGACGTCACCCGATCCGCGAATGCCTCCGGCGGCCGACGCTCCACCTTCAGCGCTGCGTGGCTGGATGCCAATGATGACGGCTGGCCCGACCTGCACGTCATCAACGAGTTCGGAGATGGTATCCTGCTCGTCAATCGGGGCGACGGCACCTTCCAGGAACGCCCTCTTGCCGACCGACCCGCGGATTTCGGCAGCATGGGTGTTGCCGTGGGCGATGTCAATAATGATGGCCGCATCGACATCTACTGCGCCAACATGTACTCCAAGGCGGGAACTCGGGTGATCGGGAACATGCGGCCGGACACGTATCCAGCCGAGGTCATGGAAAAGTTGCGACGGTTCGTCGCAGGCAGTCAACTTCACTTGAATCGCGGGGAATTGAAGTTTGAACAAGTCGGCCCCGCGATGCAGGTCGCCGCAGTCGGTTGGGCGTATGGACCGGCGCTAGCTGATCTCGACAACGATGGTTGGTTAGACATCTACGGCACGGCTGGTTTCATCAGTCGGGACCGCAATGAACCCGATGGCTGAAACTGCGTCTGGCTGGCGGTCGTGTCTCAGCCTTGCGACCGCAACGCCGTCGTCCCCGTGCCGGGACGGCTTGACGAAAAGCTCGGCGAGTTCTGGGTCGGCAACCCGTGGCAGATTGTCGCTTTTGGCCACAACCTCAGTGCGTTCGAACGCAATCGCGCCTACTGGAACGTCGGCGGGCAGAATTTTCTGGAAATCAGCTATCTCAGCGGTGCCGATCACGACGGCGATAGCCGGTGTGTCGTTCCGGCGGACTTTCGCGGTGTCGGGCAACTCGACCTGATCGTGCGGCAGGCCGGAGGCGGACCCCTGCTGTACTACGAGAATCAGATGCCTCGACGCAATTTCCTCACCGCCTCCTTGCGGGGGACTCAGAGTAATCGACGCGGGATCGGGGCGCGGCTGACGGCATCGGTCGGTGGCCAGGTTCTCGTTCGTGAACTCTTCCCCTCGAACACCTACATGTCGCAGGCACCCGCCGTCGTCCACTTCGGCTTGGGGGAGGCCGACGTCGTCGATCGATTGACGATTCGGTGGCCCTCCGGAAAAGTCCAAGAGATCAAGAATGTGAAAGCGAACCGACACGTGCTGATCACGGAAGGGGAAGCGGATGACGCGGCGGCGGTGGTCGAGGTGACCCCGGGCCGCGTCATCGAGCCGTGACTTCGCGAATTGCCAACTGGCGACGTCTCACAGGCACAACAGGAAAGCCACCAGGTCTTTCTTCTCCTGCGGCGTCAAGCGTGTCTGCAAGATGATGTTGAAGAACTCGACGACGTCTTCCAACGTGGGCAGGCGACCGTCATGGAAGTAGGGCGGAGAGTCCTTGATCCCACGCAGGGAGAAGGTCTTGGCCCATCCCTCGGCCCGACCGTGATAGAACTCCTCGACGCGCAGGTCGTGCATGAGTTGGTCGATGTAGAAGGGTGGCGGATGGCAGGTGGCGCACTTCGCCTTGCCGTGGAAGATTTGCTCCCCGCGCAGTTCGGATTCGGTCGCCAGTTCCGGGATCAAGCGGCCGAAGCGGTCCAGCTTAGGAGCAGGTGGGAAGGCGATGATCGCGTTGAAATCCCCCATGCGGTTCGTCGAGACACGATCCAGTTGCCGCCCGCCAATCTGCGGCTGCAAGCTGATGTCGCCGTCGAAATACTCCTCGACTTCGGCAAAGTGGTCGGTCGAGCGGATGGAGCGTTTCAGGCTGAGTTGCAGGTTGTTGTGGTTGCCACGCAAGGTGGGTGTATCCAACCGGACACGGGCCAAAGTGGGCCGGCTGCCCGGGTCCATCTCGATCGCGCCATTGGTGTGGCCGTTGACGTGGCAATCAAAGCACGCCGTGCCACGCGTCGGAAATTCCGTCACTCGATGCTTGGTCTGGTTGAACCAGGTCGTGGGGAATTTGGTCACGAGCAGCCGAAGCCCTTCCATCTGTTCGGGGGTGATGATGCCGTCGAACAACTCCCGGAAGTTGGCCTGCGTGATCTCCCGACCCTGTGAGACGTCGCCCAAGTCAGGCCGCGTGGTCAGGAACAGCGGGGGCGGAAATTCGGGCAGGTAAGCATCCGGGATGTCGAACTCCACGTCGAAGCGTTCGTGCTCGGGATGCAGCTTGGTCCACGATTGGGGGAAGAGCTGGTGTCCCGTGCTGTGCAGCGGGTGCGATAGCGGTCGCATTCCCTCCGGGAACAGATCGCGTTCCTTGATCTCGCGGGGCGAGAGAGCGGCCAATTCCTCCCAACTGTTGATGCCCTCCGGCAGGCGGATCACTGGCCCGACGGGGATTGGTTTGCTGCGGGTCATAGTCACGTCGGTTCGCACCTGGCCTGTGAAGTTGTAGCGCCGCTGCATATATTGCTGCCGCTCCGCCATGACTTTGGGTTTCATCTCGCGGCACTTGCGGAAGAATTCGGCGAAATCCTCCACGTCATCCACCGACGCGAAGCTCGACGCCCCTCGGCCTCCGTAGCGGTACAACTCCTGCGGCGGCATTTCGCCGGGCTTCAACCGCGGGAACGGCTTCAGGACCTTTCCCACCGGTTGATACTGCGGGTAGGGCTTTTCCCAATCCGGTGCGAACGCCGCCGGGGTGTCGGGCATCAAATGGTCCCGGCGGGCATAAGCCGCGGCGTTGTTGTTCTCCGTGGAGACTTTCCCATCACGGAGCGACGGCTCCTGCGCTGCCATCGGGACTCGGCTCAACCGCGGCAGGGCGAAGCCGATCAACACACCGACTCCCAGCAGCAAAGCCGGTGTCCACCAACTTTTGCTCTGACCCATGTTTGACCTCAGTGATTGAGACGACAAATGATAGAAAGCCACAAGTGAGGCCATGCGGTGATGGCCCTGTTCCGAATCGGCTGGATTCGCCGTCGACAAATAGATCGGCTGGATTCGCCGTTCGGCAATCTGATCGGGGATTGTAGCGTCGTCCGGATCGGGGTGCAACCTTCGGCACGTATCCCTGCCGTCCGAGGGTTCTTCTGGCCCGAGTTCGCATTCGTTGCTGGGAGTCTCAGAGGATGCCTCGCTGGGGTTGGGTGATTCTCGGAGCCTTGGTCGGTTTCGCCGTCGTGATGTGGCTCACCCGCTGGTTATCGTCACGGCGGGTGGGGACGATCGGCGTCGTCGATGGCCGACTGCACCCTTGCCCCAACAAGCCCAATTGTGTCTCATCGCAAGCCACCGGTGCTCACGCCATCGAGCTGTTTCGATTCGACGGCCCCCCGACTCGAGCTTGGCAGTGCCTCATCGAGGTCCTGCGAGGATTTCCCCGTTGTCGCATCGTGACTCAAACCGACTGTTACTTGCATGTGGAGGCTTGGACGCCAATCTTCGGCTTCGTCGACGACGTTGAGTTCTTACTGACCGACGATGCCATTCACCTGCGGTCGGCATCCCGGTTGGGTTACTCCGACTTGGGCACGAATCGACGGCGAGCGGAGGCGATTCGGCACCAGTTCGAGCAACGATGCCGAGATGCCTCGAGGGTTCGGGAACCCTGAGGGGCTGCCCATGGGAAAAATTCCGTCGTCGTTGGAATTAGCAGGCCGCGTCTGCCTATTTTAATGTTGGCAGCATGAGACAGTTCGCGGTGAACATTGTCCGTGCGGCGTCACCCGCAAGGCCCGCCTTCGATTTATGAACAACCTGGATCACCTCCTCCAGCGAACCAGTCGGACCTTCGGCCTGGCGATTCCGAAGCTGCCCGAACCGATCCGCGGCGAAGTCACGATTGCGTACCTGATGTTCCGTGTCGCCGACACGCTGGAAGATGCGGCGCGATGGAGCCGATCCGAACGCCTGGAGGCCTTGGCCATCTTGCATGCCGTGATTAGCCAAGGCGAGGTGGAAGCGGCGGGCCGGTACGGTCAACGATGGGCGGACGCGGTGCCCATCGAGCACGATGGCTACCTGGAGTTACTTCGAGAGTTTGGCCGAGTCATGTCGGCATGGGCTGAGCTTCGGCTAACCTCGCGGGAATTGATCCGGACTCATTGCTTGCGCACCGTGTCGGCGATGAGCCGGTTCGTCGATCTGGGCGCACAACGTGGCGAGTTGATGTTGCGGAGCATCGAAGAGCTAGGGCAATACTGCTACGGGGTGGCAGGCATCGTTGGCGAGATGCTCACCGAATTGTTCATCCACGCATGCCCTGAGTTGTCTGTCGAAGCATCGGGGTTGCGGTCCCGCGCGGCACGGTTTGGCGAGGGCCTTCAGTTAATTAACATCCTGCGGGATTCCCTGGCGGATGCGCGAGAGAGGCGGTTTTTCCTCCCGGCCGGGGTGTCGGTGCAGCACTTGTGGGGCTTGGCCGAAGCCGACCTGCAAGCGGCGGAGGAATACGCTGAAGCCCTGCAACGCGGTGGGGCACCGTCGGGGATCGTCGAATTCGCCCTGCTGCCGATTGCCCTGGCACAAGCGACGCTGGACAAGATGAAGACGCATGGCCCGGGGGTGAAGATCAGCCGGGCGGAAGTGGCTCGCATCGGCGAAGGGGTGCGGGCAGCCGTGGCCGCGGGAGTGGGGTGTCGGGAAGGCATGGCACGATGGGCCTGCGCGGAGGGGAGGGCATGAGCGGGCGGGTGGCGATCGTTGGTGCGGGTCCGGGCGGATTGGCCGCGGCCATGATTCTGGCGCGGGCTGGCTGCGATGTCCAAGTCTTCGAACGAGCCAATGTCCCGGGCGGCCGTACCTCGACCCTGACCCTCGATGGATTTCGGTTCGACGTCGGGCCTACGTTCTTCCTCTACCCACGCATCTTGGAAGAGATTTTCCTTAGCGTCGGTCGGGACTTGGAAGATGAAGTCAAGATGGTCCGTCTCGACCCGATGTATCGGCTGATTTACGGCGACGGCTCCACGCTGGACGTCACCAGCCACGTCGAGCGGATGGAGCGGGAGATCGCCCGGCTCTCGCCGGACGATGCTGCCGGGTATGTCCGCTTCATGGCCGAGAACCGAGTCAAGTTCGAGCGGTTTCGGCCGTGCCTGCAAATGCCCTTCGGCGGTTGGTCTGACCTGTTGCGTTGGCCTGTCTTTCGGCTGTTGCCTTGGCTGCGGCCGTGGGCCTCGGTCGACGGTGCGCTCCAACGCTACTTCCGCGATCCTCGTGTTCGGCTGGCATTCACCTTCCAGTCGAAGTACCTCGGGATGTCGCCCTTCAAATGCCCCAGCTTGTTCACGATCCTTTCGTACCTGGAACACGACTACGGCGTCTATCACCCGATTGGGGGTTGTGCGGCGGTGACGGCCACGATGGCGCGGATTGCCGAAGAACTCGGTGCCGAGATCCACTTGGGAGAGCAGGTCGAGCAACTGAAGTTCCAAGGCCGACGTGTCGTGGGGTTGCGGACCGGACGAGGCGAATATGAAGCCGATGCGGTGATCATCAACGCCGACTTTGCCCGGGCAATGCGTCGCTTAGTCCCCAATCATCTCCGCCGACGATGGTCCGATGCCCGGATCGCCCGCAAACGGTTCTCGTGTTCGACCTTCATGCTTTACCTTGGGCTGCGCGGACAATTGCCTCACCTTCGGCATCACACCATTTACCTGCCACGCGACTACGAGCAGGTGGTCGCCGACATTGATACGAACCACCGACTGTCGGAAGATCCGGCACTTTATGTGCAAAATGCCTGCGTGACTGACCCGGAACTGGCTCCCCCAGGGCACAGCACGCTGTATGTCCTGGTTCCCGTCACGCACCAACATCCCAACGTGGATTGGTCGCGAGAACGTGCCGGCTTCCGTGCCCGGGTGCTTCGCCAGTTGAGAGAGCGCCTCGGGATCGAGGATGTGGAGCGGCGGATCGTTGCCGAACGAGTCGTGACCCCCGACGATTGGGACACGAATTACGAAATCCACTTGGGGGCGACGTTCAATCTGGCGCACAATCTGGACCAGATGCTGCATCGTCGACCGAACAATCGTTTCGAGGAGTTGGACGGCGTGTACCTCACCGGCGGCGGCACCCATCCCGGGAGCGGGTTGCCGGGGATCTTCGAGTCGGCCCGAATCGCTTGCCGCTTGCTGCTCGAGGACCGCGGCCAGCCGACAGACTGGCTGCATCCGATGCCCGACGGCTATTCGTCCGGCGAACCAACCCATCTGTGTTTAGGGGGATCCGCGTGACAGAGACGTCTATGGTGCGCGTCGCCGTCGTCGGTGGCGGTCTGGGAGGATTGGCCGCTGCCTGCACCTTGGCAGGCCGAGGATACCAGGTCACGTTGTTCGAGAAGAATGACTGGCTGGGCGGAAAAGCCGCCGTGTTGGAGGTCGATGGCTACCGCTTCGACATGGGGCCGACGATCTTGACCCTCCCGTCCGTCCTCGACCGCATCTTCGAGGACACTGGTGTCCAACGTCGCGATTACCTCGACCTGATCCGGCTCGACCCGCAATGGCGTTGTTTCTTCGAGAGCGGCCGGACTCTGGACCTGACCGAGAACATCGAGTCGATGGCCCAGCGGTGCGAGAGTTGGCAGAGCGGCTTGGGCAGGGGTTACCGTCAGTTCATGACCTATGCCGAGAGAATGCATCGCATCTCGGATGCGTTTTTCTTCTGGCGGCCGATCGACCGATTCTCCGAGATCGCCTTCCGCATGCCACGAACCTCCCCGGGACTCATCCGCGATGCGTTGGGGATGCGCTTGGGACACTCGGTGGCCGGGACGGTTCGCCGCTTCTTGCCGCAACCCGAAGTGGCTCAAATGGTGGACCATTTCACGCAGTACGTCGGCTCGGCTCCGGACCAATCCCCGGCCGTTTTGTGTGGCATCGCCCACATGCAGACGACCGAAGGCATCCACTACCCGCGTGGCGGCATCCGCGCGGTTCCCGACGCCTTGGTGCGGCGAGCCAGGGAACTCGGCGTCGATCTTCGTCCCGGCTTGGGAGTGAAACAGCTCCGGACCGATTCGTCCGGGCGGGTCAACGGGGTAGTTACGGAAGATGGCCGTGCCCACGATTTCGATGCCGTCGTCTCCAATATGGATGCCGTCCGAACCTATCGCGAGTTGCTTGGCGGCTCGGCGGCTCAAGCGTTCTTGCGTCGTCGCAGTTACGAACCGGCCTGCTCCGGCGTGGTGTTGTACCTCGGCCTCGATCGCCGCTACGAGCAGCTGTGCCATCACAACTTCGTCTTCTCGCGCGACCCGGAAGAAGAATTCGCTTGGATTTATCGGAAGGGTGAACCGGCCCCCGACCCGACCTGCTACGTTTGCGCTCCAGCCGTGACCGAGCCAGAGGTGGCCCCACCGGGCGGCGAGGCTCTTTACATCCTGGTCCACACTCCGTACCTGCGACCGCATCACGATTGGTCCAAGA
>JAOAAM010000324.1 GCA_026418875.1 Gemmataceae bacterium
CGCGAAGATCTCCTCGTTGCCAACCGCCCAAGTTGGCGTCGATCCAGCCGTCCGACGTTGCGACCGACCCCTTGCCCTGGAATGGCACGAGGTGAACGGTTCGGTCGTCAACATCGCTCGATCCAAAAGTCGGCAGCCACGGTCCCAAGCCCAGCCAGGTCGGCAGCAGCATCACCGCCAGCATCAGGGTCAAATTCACCCCGGTGGCAATGATGGGCCAGGCCATCGTTTTCAGCCGACCCAGGAATGCCACGGCTCCCAACGCCCAGCCGATCAGCGAAAGCAACAGGGCCAGCAGCCGACCCCCCGGCAGGTACGTTGCGGGCAGCACCAAGCCTGCGAAGAGAAATGCCCCCCAGACGAACGGCATCCCGGAAGATGGCGAAACACTTGGAACCAGCCCCCGAGGACGGACGGGCATCGGCGACGACGGCAACGGACTCGCGACTGGTTCTCGTCCCGACACACCCGATGCGGGCGAACCGGATGACGCGGCGGGAACGTCGACGGGCTTCCTGGATCGGTCGGCTTCCGGAGCCGCCGGGGCCGGTTTCGCCGAAACGTCTGCTGTTCCCCGCGACTCGGTGAAATACGATCGGCTCACCGTGAACGAACTCAGGCACGTCGGGCAGGTGACGCTCTTCCCCGCGTCGGATGCGGAGACACGCACCTGGCCGACTTTGCAAAACGGGCACGCAGCCTGAACGGTCATAAATCCCAAACCGCCCGGAGTCTCAATCGAAGATGCGGACCGAAATGCATTGTAGCCGGTTCACCGAACCGGCTACAGGGAAAATGCTCACAGTGGCGGGCGTTCGCAGCCGCGACCGTTATTTCTTGGCCTCTCCGCCCTTCTCCTGGGCGGCCTCAGCCGCTTTTTCCTTCTTCGCCTTCTTCACCACCAGCCGCACGACACGGACTTTGGGCAGGCCGAACGGACTGCGGCCCTCGACCCATTTTTCCTGTTCCTTTAGCTTTTGAATCCGCTCGCCTCGGGTCAAAACACTTCGCGCCCGCGCCAAGGAGTTCTTTCGCCGCAGACTCTTGTCGATCGACATGGTGGTTCGCTCCGCCCTTCGGCCGTGACATCGATTCCGGAACAGCTACTATATCGGCACCTCGGGCGGAGACAACGGCGATTCGAACCGCAATCCCCCACTCCCCCACCGCAGCACCCTCGCCGGCGTTTGGAGGGTCAATCCGGAACGACGACGACTTCGCCTCCGGCGATCGTGGCCAAAGCATTCATGATCGGCTGTGCCGAGTAAGGCATAAATCGGACCGATCCATCACAAAACACGAAGTTGGCCCCGCCGGGGTGCAGGCTCCAGAAGTGATACCCATCGCAGTGATTATCCAGGCGCCCGGGACCGTAGCGATAGGGGCCCGGACAGGCGCTGGAACCATACTCATCCGTCATGAATGAACCTGGTTCACGATAGAATTCGGGAGGACCAAAACGAGGATCATTCGGATAAATCAACGTGTACCAATTCATGTAAAGGTATTCCCCGCGCGGGGGGCGTTCCCCGATGAGGAGTGTTTGGCTCAATCCGTCTCGGGTGTCTGAAAACCTCGTACCTTTGTAAGGCTGCGACGGCAAACCCATCACACCATTCTCTCGATCCGAGCCAAACACCCCGGCATAGGACGTGTACGCGGCCGTATAACCCAAGTCATCCGTGATCGGCTCGACCAGCCGGTGGTCGGAATAACAAATGTAGGTTTTGATGACCGTTGCCAAGCCGATGTGTGGGGGATTTTCACACCCGTAAGCCTGTCTCTTATACACATCTCCGAGCCCACGAGA
>JAOAAM010000359.1 GCA_026418875.1 Gemmataceae bacterium
GCCGATGACGCTCTCCGGGCCAAACTCGCGCCCTTGGAGGGTCGGGAATACCACGGTGCGGACGAATTCAAGGCCGCACTCCGCAGCCAGCTGGACAAGGGCGAGCTGGGCCGACTCTGGGGGCCGCTGCGGGAAGGCTCACGCCTGGAGAAATCGCCGGAACTCGGCCCGGTCGGCGTTTACTTCGGCGGCATCCTGGTCGTGGGCGGACTCCTCGCCACCCTGGCCGGGAGTTTCCTCGCCGAGACACTCAAGCGGCGGGGCATCCGCTTCGGCGATTTCCTGGTCTCGGGCTGCGGGGCGCTGTTCGGCCTGCCCTTCCTCATCGCCCTGCTGTACGTCCCGTTCCCCTATGCTTGGGGCATGCTCTTCCTGGCGATTCTCGGTTTGTTTTTGAACACGGGGCCAGTCAACACCATCCTGGCCAACACGACCCCGCCGGCGATCCGCTCGACCGCTTTCGCCCTGAACATCTTCCTTTTGCACGCACTGGGCGACGTCATCTCGCCGCCGATCATTGGTCGTGTCACGGATCGCTTCGACTGGACCACGGCCTTCCTGGTCATCTCCGGCATGGTGCTGCTAAGTGCGGCACTGTGGCTCGTTGGTTGCCTCTTCCAGAAACGCGACGAAGACCGGATGCCCACGCTTCTGGCATCCGGTTGAATCGCCGGGCCCCCGGGCGGAGCGATGCCGCGCCGTGCGGAAGCCCGCTAGGAAATGCCTGCCCCCGGGGCGTTCGGCCACCGGCTGGGTCGCCCTATAATTTTCTGGGATAGCAGGTTATGCGGAGGTCATGAACCATGCCCGAGACTCGGGAATTCAAGGCCGAACTGAAGCAGTTGCTCCACCTCATCACCCACTCGCTTTACTCGAATCCCGAAATCTTCCTACGAGAATTGATCTCCAACGCCAGCGACGCCATTAACCGGCTCAAGTTCGACTCCTTGACCCGTGAAGAACTCCTGGAAAACGATAAGGATTGGAAAATTCGCATCATCGCCGACAAGGAAGCCTCCACCCTGACGGTTTCCGACAACGGTATCGGCATGTCTCGGGAGGAGGTGATCGAGCATCTGGGCACGATCGCCAAGTCCGGGACCAAAGCATTCCTCGAGGCGTTGCAAGCGCAGCAGGAGTCGGCCCGGCCGGAGTTGATCGGTCAATTCGGCGTCGGCTTCTATTCCGCCTTCATGGTCGCCGACAAGGTCACGGTCATCACCCGGCCCGGCGGTGCCGGCACCTCCGGCACACGGTGGGAATCCGACGGCCAAGGTTCGTTCACCATCGAGCCGATCGACAAGGCGACACGCGGCACCGACGTCGTCTTGCACCTCAAAGCTGACGCCAAGGAGTTCCTCGAGGAATGGCGGATCCGCCAAATCGTCAAAAAATTCTCCGACTTCATCGAGCATCCGATTGTCATGGAGGTGGAAAAAGCCGGTGGAAAACGCGAGGAGGAGACACTCAATTCCCGCAAGGCGATCTGGCTGCGGTCCAAGAACGAAGTCACCACCGAAGAGTACCACGCCTTTTATCGGCAACTCAGCCTCGACGATCAGGACCCC
The DNA here is from genome assembly GCA_026418875.1 of Gemmataceae bacterium. Classification (GTDB taxonomy): domain Bacteria; phylum Planctomycetota; class Planctomycetia; order Gemmatales; family Gemmataceae; genus CAKZUU01. Next base: position 1,569 of record JAOAAM010000359.1, read on the forward strand.
GCCAAGGTCTTGCACTACAAGGGCGAGGGGAAAATCGAGTTTCGGGCACTCTTGTTCATCCCATCGCACCGGCCGGCCCTGCTGGATTGGGGCGAGCCGAAAGGCGGCTTGCGGCTATACATCCAGCGCGTGCTGATCATGGAAAAATGCGAGGCGCTCTTGCCCCCGTACCTGCGCTTCGTCACCGGCGTGATCGACGCCCTGGATCTGCCGCTGAACGTCTCCCGCGAAATCCTCCAGCAGAACCCGCAACTGGAGGTGATTCAGAAGAATGTCGTCCGCAATGTGCTGGATGCCTTGGCGGCGATGAAGAACACCGAGTTCGACAAGTACCTGGAGTTTCACCGCGGCCTGGCCCCCGTCCTCAAGGAGGCCTTCCACCAGGACTGGGCGAATCGCGAGAAAGTCGCCGACCTCCTCCTATTCGAGTCGATGAACACACCCAAAGGGCAGTTCATCACGCTAAAGGATTACGTGGACAAGATGCCGTCCGATCAAGAAGCGATCTGGTACTTGATCGGGGAGACGCGGGAGCAGATTGAGAACTCGCCGTACCTCGAAGCCTTCCGCGCCCGCAACCATGATGTGCTGCTGCTGACCGATCCGATCGATGAATTCGCCATGCCCACCTTGGGGAGCTACAAGGGCAAGCGACTGCAACCGGTGGATCGAGGCGAGTTGCCGGGGAAGACGGACGAGGCTCCCCCGGATGCCGACGCCTACAAACCGCTGTTGGAGTTTCTCAAAGCGAAGTTCGAGGGCGAGGTTGGCGACGTGCGTTTGTCGAAGCGGTTGACGGAAAGCGCGGCGATGCTGGTCGCCGATGCCGGGGCCATGACGGCACATTTGGAACGGCTGATGGCCCGCATGGGCCGGCAGGTGGATGGTCCGCGGCGGGCTTTGGAGCTGAATCCGCTGCATCCGGCCGTCGTGGCCCTGCGTGAACGGCACGCCGCCAACCCACAGGATCCGCTCGTCGATGTCCACGCCCGCTTGCTGTTGGATCAAGCCCTGATCGCCGAGGGATCGAAGCTGCGTGATCCGGCCGGTTTCGCCAAGCGGATCAATACGCTGCTCGCCGCGACTGGCACGAGCGGGTCGTGAACGGCGATGCCACGGCATGCGGATTGGCAACACCCCCGATCGCGGAGGTCACTCGATGTTCCGCCTCGCTTGCGCTGCCGTTCTGGGCACTGCTTCCCTGTTGTTCGCTGGGCCGGGCCAGAAAAAAATCGTCCTGATTGCCGGACCGAAAAGTCACGGCCCGGTCGGCAACGGCATCCACGACTACGGCTGGTCGGCCCGGCTGCTCCAGGCGATGTTGCGAGCATCGAACGTCAGGGATCAGGTGCGAGTGGAGGTGCATCTCGATGGTTGGCCCCGCGATTCCAAGGCCTTCGATGATGCCGCCACCATCATGATTCTCTCCGACGGCCGCGACGGCGACCAATTCGCCGAGGCTTTGCACTTGGAAAGCCCCGAGCGGGTTCGCTTCGTGGGCGAACTCATGCAGCGAGGCTGCGGGCTGGTGACGTTCCACTTTGCCACCTTCACGCCGCAGCAGTATGCCGCCGAGGTGTTGGAATGGTGCGGCGGGTATTTTCAATGGGAGCAGAATGGCCGAAGGGATTGGTGCTCCGCGATCACCACCCTGGAGGGCGAGGTTCAGTTGAAATCACCGGACCATCCCGTTTCACGAGGGTTGAAGCCGTTTCGCTTGAAAGACGAGTTCTATTACAACCTGCGTTTCCCGGATGACCCCGAAGCGATCGTGCCAATCGCGGCGGTGCCGGAGTTGAAAGGCCGCGAGCCGAACGGTAGCGTGGTGGCATGGGCACGGCAGCGACCAAGGGGCGGACGAGGCTTCGGCACGACCTGCGGACATTTCTACGACAACTGGAAGAACGAATCCTTCCGCAAGCTGATCCTGAACGGGATTGTCTGGACGGCGGGTCTCGACGTGCCCGCCGAGGGCGTCGAGGCTCCGTACTTCACACGCGATGAACTTGGTCAATGACCTAAATGGCAGCCGCAACGTCGCGTCATTTCCAGCCGATCCACCGCACGCTTTGCACCTGTCGGCGTGACATTCGACCGTGGGCAAACGGTTTCACCGATCACCAGACCGATCCGACGACCCGACCGACCAATCCACTCGACCGATCATTTCGCCGGCGGCCCGTCCTTCAAACTGGCGAGGAATTCGACAAGATCCCGCAGTTCGCGGAGGGAGAGTTTTTTCACCAGGTCGTCAGGCATGGCGGAGACCCCGCGGCGGCGGTCATCCACTTCGGATTTGTCGATGGTGAGGACTTCGGCCTCGGCAGTCACGATTTTGATCGTCTTGTCGTCCTCGCCGCGGAGCACTCCGGTGACGGTTTTGCCGTTGGCCAAGTCGAGGACCACGGAGTCGTAACCCTTGGCGATTTCCTTATCGGGGAAGACGATGGATTCGAGGATGTATTGTCGGGATTGCTTGCCGCCGATCCCGGCGAGTTCAGGGCCCACCTCCCCGCCGACTCCGTGAAGTTTGTGGCACTTGATGCAAGTGACCTCGGCCTTGTGCAAGAGGATCTCGCGTCCCTTGGCCGCATTGCCGCCGACCAGGGCGTCGCGATAGCGCCAAAGCGCATCGTCCGCGGGCCGGGTCCGTTCCAAGGCTTGAATAGCCTGCGCGAGTTCCGGCGTGTTTCGGGCCGCGGCTGCCTCACGCACATCCAGACGCAACTCGGGGGCAACCTCGCCCCGCGAGAGGCGTTGTGCCCAGTCGAGCAAGATGGCATCAGCCTCCGCTCGCCGCAGTTGGGCCAGAGCAGCCAAGGCGGCTTGCTTCTCGACAATCTCGCCGTGATTCAGGACTTCCGCCAGTTGCGGCACGGCCTGATCGGGATGGCGGGTCGCTGCCAGCGTCAGGGCTTCGGCGCGGAGTTCCGCCGCTTGGCTCTTTCGGGCCGCGGTGAGAACCTGGTCCAACTCGGAGTCGTTCAATCGCTGCAACGCTCGCAGCGCCTCGATGCGTGATTGCACCGTCGCCGTCCCATCACTGACGATTTGCCGCAACGTCGAGGCAACTTCGCGTACCCCGAGTTTGGCCGCCACCTTGCTCGCTTCACGACGTAATGATTCCGGACCGGTGAACAACGCGCCCAGACGGGAGCGGAAAGCTGCCGCGGCGACAGCCGGGTCTCGGTTCGGCAGCGGTCGCCATTCGTTCGTCACCCGGTCACGCTTCGAGGGATTAGCCCAATCACCTAGCATCGCCACCGCTTCGACGCGCAACGCTTCGGGAGAAGTCGTCGCGGCGGCGAACTCGGCGATGGCCTCGGCATTTTCTCTCCCGCCCAAACGGAAGTGAGCGTTCAGCGCGCGGTAGAGCACCGGCACGGGAAGTTGCCGCGACATAACCAACCGGGCCAGAGCGGCCAGAGCCGGTGGGTTCGGCTGGTCGTCGTGGAGTGCTCGGGCCGCTTCGAGGACAACTTGGGGGTCAGGGTCGGTCAAAGCCGCGGTCAACTGCTCCACCGCTTGCCGCTCAGGCACATTCCGCCGCAGGGCGACGATGATCGCCTGACGGACGGCGGGCGGCTCCTTGGCCCAATCCAGCCCGATTTGTGGTTCCAACCGCGACAACGCCTGCACCGCCGCATGACGGAGGTACATGTCCTCCCCGGCCGACGCACGCAACAAATCCAGGACCGCGGTTCGAAGCTTGTCGCGTGCATCGCCCGCTGCCGGAACTTCTGCCAAGCGACGTGCTAGAGCCAAAGCGGCCTGAAACCTCACCCGCGGCTCCGCATCGCTCAAAGCCGGGGCGAAGGCCAACGGCTCGAGCGGCGATTCCCCAAGGACACGGTAGGCTTGCGCACGAATTTCCGAGTCGTGGTCGCCAGCCGCCGTCTTGATCGCGGACATCACTTCCTCACGAACCGACTGGGCCTGCGACATCGAACGGCGAGCAATCTGGCCCAACGCCCACAGGGCATGCACCCGCGCCTGCCGCTCCGGGGGGGACTGCGCTTGATGCACGGCCAGCCGAGTCAGTCCCCGCGTGGCGGCGTCCTGCTGAGCGTCCGGACTGGGCCCGGGCATTGCCCGTTCCGCCAAGGCAAATTGGGCTTCGAGACGCACCCGGCGGTCGGCATGCTCCAGGAGCTTCAAGAGTTCGTCGGTACTCCGGGAACGGAATCCCTCGGCCAGCAGTTTCCGCACCTCGACCAATTGCGGACGTTGTTCCCACTCGGGGTGCGTAAAGCGATAGATTCGACCCTTCCCGGGTTGTTCCCAACCCTGGATCCAATCGCAGATGTAGAAAGCGCCGTCGGGGCCGAAGTCACAGTCCGTGGCCAGGACACGCCAGATGAACTGTTCTGGCCGATTCAACTCGAACGACGCCCCCTTGGGTTTCACCGAAAAAGCCCAGATGCCACTGTTGTCGGCCCCACCGCGGAAGTCGGCGAGGAAGAAGTGATCCGCGAATTTCTCCGGCACGGCGGCGACGCCCGGATGGAATGTCAGTCCCGAGGGACCGTCGCTGAGGTGGGCCAGCGGCGGGACGATGTAGGCTGCGGTGTTATCGGGTCGCAGGTGCCAGAGTTTCTCGGCGTTCCACGGCCCGCGGTCGCCGAGTCGGCTTCCGTATTGGTAGTACATTCGCCAGCCGCTGTCGCCGCCCTCGACCACTTGGACCAGCCGGGCTTTGTCCCCCGAGTCGCTATTGTTATCGACGGTGAACAGGTTGCCGAAGTTGTCGAACGCCAACTCCTGGGGATTCCGCAAGCCGAAGTGGACGAGTTCCAAGCGGCTGCCGTCCGGCTCGCAGCGCAGCACGGCCCCGCTGTCGGGATTTTCGAGTTGTCGGCCCTCGCGGCTGCGGACATTCAAGCCTCGGTCGCCGATGGAAAAATAGATCCGCCCGTCTGGCCCCATGACCACGCCGTGCAAGTCATGCCCCAAAAACGCCACGTGGACGCCGTACCCATAATGCAGCGATTCTCTCACGTCGGCGCGGTGTTTCCCATGGGTGTCCCGCAATAACCACAAGTCGGGGATATTCGCATACCAGACCGAGCCCCCCCGGGCCAACAAGCCCGAGCCGATCCCACTCGCGGCAGTCTTGAACCCGTCGGCGAAAATCGAGGACTGATCGGCGATCCCGTCGCTGTCCGAATCCCAAACCTTCTTCACGCGGTCTTCGTAGCGCTCGTAGATCTCCGAAAATTTGTCCTTCGCGTGTTTTTTGTGCATCGCCACTCGGTCTTCGACGGTGCGAGAGGCGATGTCGTCGTCGAGCCAATACATGTGGCCGCGATTGTCGGTCACCCCCCGATGCAGTCGGTACGTCTCGGCGACGAAGCACTCGCCCTTTTCGTTGAAGGCGAAGCAGACGGGGTTGTGCAAAAGCGGTTCACACGCCCACAGTCGGGTTACGAAGCCGGAGGGCAGACGAAACTGCCGCATGGCCCGCTCCGCCTCGGGATTTTTCAGCGGTTCCGCAGCAGCCAACTCGCTCGCCGCAAGAGCGATCAACGCCAGTCGCAGCATGAAACAGCGGATCATGAGTGAGAAAACTCCGACAC
>JAOAAM010000395.1 GCA_026418875.1 Gemmataceae bacterium
GGCCAACACCAAGCACCTGCTGCGATTGATCCGTACCTTGGAAGACACCAAGCCCGGTGGCGAAACCGCCTTGGCACCGCTCTGGCACGACTTAGCCGGGCACCAGATCCGCCGCCGCGGAATGGTCGTCATCCTTTCCGATTGTTTCGACGACCTCGACCGCCTGTTGCGGGCTCTCCAACACTTTCGCCACCGCCGACACGAGGTCGTTCTCTTTCATTTACTCGCCCCCGAAGAGATCGAATTTCCTTTCCAGCGATTGACGCAATTTCGCAATCTGGAGCAGCTAGGAGACCGTCAGTTGGTGGATCCGTACCGACTCCGCCGAGAGTACCTCGAACGATTTGGCGAGTTTTGTCGGCGGCTGCGGGAACAAGCGGGACATATGCAGATTGATTATCATCGGATTTGTACGAATGAACCGGTGGAGAGGGCGCTTGGGATTTACCTATCCCGACGACAGCGACCGAGTTAACGCATGCCATTCGGCTTCTTAAATGCCGCGATCCTCCTCGGACTGGTCACTGTGGTGATCCCGCCGATCATCCACTTCTTCTCACGCCGACGTTACGACGTGGTCGATTGGGGCGCGATGCAATTCCTTCGGCTGAGCGAGCGGCGTCGGCGTCGGCTCTCCTTCGAGGACCTGTTGCTGATGCTCCTGCGGATGGTGCTACTGGCCGTCATCGTGCTCGTCCTATCGGCTCCGTTTATCAACAGCCCGAGCTTGGCCCGATGGGCCGGCCGAGGACCGCGGGATGTCGTGCTCATCATCGACGGATCGTACAGCATGGGTCTTCGCCGCGACGGTCGCTCGACCCACGAACGGGCACTTGACCAAGTACGCCGCTTGTTTGATGAACTTCGACCGGGAGATGGCGTCGCAATTTTGCAAGCCAAGCGGCACGTTCTGCCCGTCGTCGGCTCGTTGACCACGGATTTGCCGAAGGCCCTCGCCGCCCTGGAAGAGATCTCGGCACCGAGCGGTTCCGTCGATTGGCCCGCGGCGCTCCAGGTCGCCGACGACATTCTCGCGCAGGGCCAGCGTGCCCGGCGTGAGATCGTCATCTTCTCCGACGGGCAACGGTATGGCTGGGCGGATGACTCGACCCTGCTGCGGTGGGAATTGCTCGCCCCGCGCTGGAGCCAACAGCCGACTCCGCCCCGAATTTGGCATTTGAACGTGGATCCCGACCGACCGGCTGACCCACCGAACAATTCGCTCCAACCGATCCGCACGAACCGTCCCGTCGCAGCCGTGAATCGAGAGGTCACCTTCCGCGCGATGGTCCAGAGGCATGGCGAGAAGGCCGACCTGTCCCCCCGAAGGATTCGAGTCGAAGTCGATGGTCGGCCCGCCGGCGACATTACTTGGCCGAACTTGGGAAGCGATCTGGAGCAAATTCCGATCTCGTTCACGCATCGCTTTGCCACGGTGGGATCCCATCTTGTGACGCTGACGCTCGACGACGATGCCCTGCCGGGTGATAACCAGCAACACTACGCCATCGAGGTCGTGCCGGCATTGCCCGTATTGATCGTCGATGGCGAGGAGCGGCCGAATCCGCCAACACGGGGAAGCGATTTTCTCCGCGACGCCTTGGCCCCACGCCGCGATCCCAACCCGGCGGTGTTGGCCCGGGTGATGCCGATCACCGGCTTCGACGCCTCCCACCTCAGTCGAGACTTAGGCGACGAACCGGGCACCACTCCCCGGGTGGTCGTCTTTTGCAATGTGGCTCGGTTGAACGCCAGCCAACAAGAGGCAGTCGAGCGCTTCTTGACCGATCGAAACGGTGTCCTTGTGACCTCTGGCAGTCGAACGGAGGCCCCGTTTTACAACGAACAGTTGTTCCGGGGCGGGCAGGGCTGGCTGCCGGCGAAGCTTGTCGAGACCGTCGGCAACGAAGACGACTTGAGTCGAGCGAGTCGGCCGGTCCCAGCGAGCTTTTTCCACCCCGCCGTCGAGATTTTCCGCGACATCGGAACCGGCGGCCTCGCCGACGCCTTTTTCCCCAAACGGTGGCGTCTCTCCCTCGCCGGTGCGACCGCATCCATCCCGATTGCCATGCTGACCGGCGGCGATCCGCTTTTGGTTGAAAGATCCTACCAGCAGGGTCGCGTCATCCTCGCCGCGGTCCCTTTGGATGGTTCCTGGCGGAGCAATATCACGGAGCTACCCGCTTTTGTTCCGTTGGTCCACGAGTTGGTCTTTTACCTTGCGGGAGGTCGTGCCGGCGACACGAATCTGGCCCCCGGTCAGCCGATCCGCTTTCAACCGCCGCATGAATCTCCCGGTGGCGAACTACGCCTCCGTCGGCCCGACGGCAGCCAGACCATCTTTCCCATCGAGAGCTGGCCGTTTGTGTATAACGACACGCGCGAGCCGGGGGTCTACACGGTTCTGGATCGCCGCGAAACCGCTACATACTTCGTCGTACCCTCGGACACGAGAGAATCGCAACTGGCGCCTTTGAGCGACGATGACCGGGCCAAGGTGTCCACCTGGCTTCCGCAGGTGCGGTATGTCGCGGATCTCACGGAGTTGTCGGAGGGTTGGATGGAGGGCGCTTCCAGCGTGGAGTTATGGTTGCCCGTGCTCCTATTGGCCCTGTCTCTTATACACATCT
>JAOAAM010000030.1 GCA_026418875.1 Gemmataceae bacterium
GCCGTTGTATCGCATTCAGGTGGGTAAAGAGACGTTCTGGGCGCGAGACGACGCCCACAAGGAGGAGATCCTCGCCGGTCTGCGGGCCAACGCCAAGCCCGAGATCACCCGCTTCAAAGGTCTGGGCGAGATGGATGCGAAAGTGCTGGCCGAGACAACGCTGGACCCGCGGAAGCGCACCCTGCTGCAAGTGCAAATCGACTCGAATTTGGAGGCGGACCGGATGTTCGTATCGCTTCTTGGCAAGGATCCATCGGAGCGGTATCGTTTCATCATGGAATCCGCGGCGTTGGCGGTCGCGGAGGAGTTGGACGTGTGAGGGCGTGAAAGACCGCGTCCAAAGACGGAGACGAGCGGCGATGGCGCACGACACGTTTCGCTTCCTACCCTGGTTCCTCCCGATTCCTGAAGCCGCTCGGCAACCAGACTGGCAGCCGGCCGTGGACATTTATCGCTCTCGTCGGGGCTGGTTGTTGAAATTCGACCTGGCCGGCGTCAGACCGCAAGACATCGAACTGACCCTGTCCGGAAATCTCCTCACGGTTCGCGGCGTCCGGCGGGATTGCGTCCACGAAGAGGGTTTCTGTCATTACCGCATGGAGATCGCCTACAGCCGCTTCGAGCGCCAGGTCGAGATTCCCGGTCCCATCACCAACGCCACGATCTCGACGGAGTATCGAGACGGTATGCTGTACATTCGCATCCTCTGGGAGGGTGTTCCGTGAACGAGGACGTCTCCCCACGGCCCGACGGTGACTCCGAAGCCATCACGAATAATCCCGAATCCGACTCCCCCACGCCGACGGAATTGGTGCTGCCCGTTTTGCCGTTGAAAAACACGGTGCTGTTCCCATTTTTGTTCGCTCCCTTGTCGGTGGGTCGGCCGGCATCGGTGGCCGCCGTCGAAGCGGCGCTGGCGAATGAGGAAAAAACCCTCGTTACCGTGGCGCAACGGAACACGGACAGCGACGCACCGACCGAGGCCGACCTGTACCAGATCGGCACCCGTGCCGTCGTGAAAAAGATGGCCCGCAGCGACGACTCGCTTGAACTGCTGGTCCAAGGAATGGAGCGGGTGCTCCTGAAGCGGGTCGAATTCGTGGACGGCTACATGCGGGCGGCTGTCGAAATCCTGCCCCTCCCCGACGATAGCGGTCCCGAAGTCGACGCCCTCTACCGCGCCGTGGTGGACTTGGCCAGCAGAGCCATCGAGATCGCCCAGCCGCAGGCGGTTGCCGGGGTCAAGCAGGTGGTCGCGGGGGCACCCGACCCGATCCGCCTTGTCTACCTTCTCGGCTCAATGCTCAGCTTGGAGGTGCAAAAAGAGCAAGCGCTCCTCGAAGCCAACACTCGCGCCGAGGCGCTCCGCCTGCTTCACGGCTATCTCACGCATGAGGTTCAAGTCCTCGAACTGCGGGCCAAGATCGCTTCCCAGGCCCAAAGCGAGATCAGCAAGGAACAGCGCGAGTACATGCTCCGGCAGCAGCTTCGCGCGATTCAGGAGGAGTTGGGGGAGAAAAGCCCGGAAAAGGCCGAAGTCGAGGCCCTGCGCCAGCGGCTGGAGGAAGCCGATTTGCCCGAGGATGTCCGTCGCGAGGCGGAACGGAGCCTGGCTCGCTTGGAACGGCTCCCACCCATGGCACCGGATCATCAGGTCACCCGATCGCACCTCGAACTGATCCTCGAATTGCCCTGGAACAAAGTGACCGAGGATCAACTCGACTTGGCCCACACCCGTGCCATCCTCGATGAGGATCATTTCGATCTGGAAGACGTCAAACAGCGGATCGTCGAACACTTGGCGGTTCTGAAGCTCAACCCGAAGGCCAAAGCCCCGATCCTCTGCTTTGTCGGTCCTCCGGGCGTCGGCAAGACGTCTTTGGGGCAGTCGATTGCGCGGTCGATGGGCCGAAAGTTCGAGCGGATGAGTCTCGGCGGTTTGCATGATGAGGCTGAGTTGCGCGGCCATCGACGCACTTACATCGGCGCGATGCCTGGGCGGATCATCCAATCAATTCGGCGGGCCGGCGTCAAAAACCCGCTCATCATGCTGGATGAGATCGACAAATTGGGTCGCGATTTTCGCGGCGATCCTGCCTCGGCCTTGCTCGAGGTGCTCGACCCGGCACAGAACCACACCTTCCGCGACAACTATCTCGACCTGCCCTTCGACTTGTCGAAGGTGTTTTTCATCGCCACGGCCAACACCCTCGACACGCTGCCCCGACCTCTGCTCGATCGGATGGAGGTGCTTCGGCTTTCGGGTTACACCGAGGAAGAGAAGTTTGAGATTGCCCGACGCTACATCCTGCCGCGGGTTCTCAGCGAGTCGGGGATCAAACCGGAGTTGGTGACGTTGCCCGACGAGACGCTGCGGGCGGTCATTCAGGGTTACACCCGGGAAGCGGGATGCCGTCAATTGGAGCGGGCATTGGCTCGATTGATGCGGAAGCTGGCCGTTCGATTCGCGGACGGGCAGTCAGAGCCGGTGGTCGTGGCTCGGGACGAGTTGGTGGAGTTGCTTGGTCCCCCGCTGTTCCTCCCGGATCGACAGCGCCGGGAACTGCCGCCCGGCGTGGCGGTTGGTCTGGCTTGGACCGAGACGGGGGGCGAGGTGCTGTACATCGAGGCCTCGCTGCTCCCGGGCCGACACATCCTTCGCTTGACCGGCCAACTCGGGAAGGTGATGCGGGAGTCGGCGAAGACAGCCCAAAGCTATGTCTGGTCGCATGCCGAGCAGTGGGGGATCGATCCCGCCGTCATTAAATCATCGGGTGTCCATATCCACGTGCCGGCGGGGGCCGTGCCGAAGGACGGTCCCTCGGCCGGGGTAGCCCTGATTAGCGCGCTCACCTCCCTCTACTCCGGAATTCCCGCCCGGAGCGATACCGCCATGACCGGCGAAATCACGTTGGCGGGGCTGGTCCTGCCGATTGGCGGGGGCAAAGAAAAAGTCCTCGCCGCTCGTCGCGCGGGCTTGAAACGGGTTATTCTGCCGAAGGACAATGAAAAGGACACGCGCGAGTTGCCCGAGAATGTCCGCCGCGAAATGGAGATCATCTTCGCCGAGCGGATCGACGACGTCTTGGCCGCCGTCCTCCCTGACTTGATGACCCGGCGGCAGCAGTTCGCGACGAGCAAGTGATCCTTCATCAGGCCGCGTGGCGGAATGGCAGACGCAGGGGACTTAAAACCCCCTCTCCGGTCACGGAGGTGCGGGTTCGAGTCCCGCCGCGGCCAGCTTGCTCTCCCGTCTTGATCGATGGCGTCCGAGGCCATGCGGGTCGGGCAGGCCGTGATCAAAGCTGTCAACGGCATGACCACCTCTGAGTGCGACTGCGGGCGATTCAATGAAAAAAAGGCGAGAACTCACGACACTTTCGCGCGAGGTTCCTCTGCGGCATTAGAATTGCGAAGGGTTAGCCCAGTTCACGAAACTCGACTCTCAGGGGGCTTGAAATGTCGAAACGTTGCCGGGAGGGCTTCACGCTGATCGAGCTGTTGGTCGTCATCGCGATCATTGCCGTCTTGATTGGTCTGTTGTTGCCGGCTGTCCAGAAGGTCCGCGAGGCGGCGGCCCGGGTAAAGTGCCAGAATAATATCAAACAATTGGCCCTCGCTGTCCATAATTACGAAAGCACGCACGGAGTTTTTCCCCCCAGCATGCTGGCACCGCTGGGGGCGACCTTCGGCACCAACAACGGATCTTGGTCCGTGCATGGCCGAATCCTGGCCTACATTGAGCAGGGGAATGCCGGAGTCCTCGTCGATCTGGAATCAGGTTGGGACAGCCCGACAAATCGCGCCAGCGGCGTGCCGACCATGCGCATCCCCGTGTTCATGTGCCCCTCCGAGATCAACGACACCGTTCGGACACGCAGCGGAGCGCCCTACGTCTACCCCGTGAATTACGGGTTCAACTTCGGGACCTGGCACGTGTGGGATCCCGCGACTGGCCGGGGTGGCGATGGCTGCTTCTACCCGAATGCTCGACTCAAAGCCACGAACATTTACGATGGGATGAGCAACACTTTGATGATCGCTGAAGTGAAAGCTTTCACCCCGTACAGTCGAAACATGACCACTCCGCCGCCCGATGTTCCACCGGCGACCGAAGCGGAGGTGGCAGCGCTGGTGATCGCGGCACCGGACAAGAAGATGGGGCCGGATACGAATGATTGCACGGGCCACACGGAGTGGCCTGATGGCCGAGTGCACCACAGCGGCTTCACCACGACTTTGCCTCCCAATGCCCGAGTGTTGGTCAATGTCGGCGGGATCGAGTACGATGCGGACTTCAACTCGCGTCAGGAAGGAAGCAGTGCCACCATTCCGACCCGGGCCGCCATCACTGCCCGAAGTTATCATGCAGGGGGAATCGTCAACGTGGCATTGATGGATGGATCGGTTCGCTCGGTCAACCAGAACATCAGCTTGGCGACATGGAGGGCCTTGGGGACACGGGCAGGCAAGGAGCCCGTGGTCCTTCCCGACTGAGACTTTCGAGGGGGAAACTTGAGCAATTCGGGGCGTTCGTCAGCGGCCTTGTGTGGCGAGCGCCCCGAAGATCCAGTACACTTTGCCAATTCTTATCGTCGATAACGTTCCTAACAGTGCATCAACAGAGCCAGGGGCAAAGGATTGCTCATGCGGCTTCTGAGACAGGGCGTCGCGGTCAACCTCATCGCATCAGCATGGATGGGCACCACCGCTGCGGTCGAGCCAACTGGTGAACCGATCACTCCCATCTCGGTCCCGGATGCCGAGGAGGCAAGCACAGGCGATGGCAGCGAGAAATCGCTGGCCGAACCTAAATCGTTGGAGAAGGCCGTTCGGGAACTACTCGAGGACAAAAAAAAGAGGCAAGACGCGGAGAAGGCAAAAAAGGCGGCGGATGCGAAGAAGCCCACCGTCAATTGGACCGGGCAAGTGCAGTCCGACATGCTGATGTTCACGCAGGATGCCGCGAGCAAGGCGGTGTTCGGTGACATACCGAATGGATCGGTGATTCGGCGTGCCCGGTTCGGCATGTTCGGGCAACACGAGTTAACCGAATACCGCATCGAGATGGATTTCGCCTTTCTTGGGCGGCCGACCTTCCTCGATGTCTACGCCGGCTTGATCAATCCGCAGACGAAGGGCGTCCTCCGCGTCGGTCATTTCTTCGAGCCGTTCAGCTTGGAGCGGATGACACCCAACCGCTTCATGACATTCCTCGAACGCTCGTTAATGGATCAGGCGTTTGCTCCCGTCCGAAACCTGGGTGTCGTGTGGAAACGGCCATTGGCTGAGGAACACGTCACCGCTGCGGTCGGCATCTTCCGTACGGACAGCGACTTTTATGGAGACGACACCGGCGACCTGTTCGAGCATGCCATCACCGGCAGGTTGACCTGGCTGCCCTACTACCGTGAGTCGACCGGGGATCGCTACCTGATGCTAGGCACAAGTGGCAGCTTCCGCGGTGCCAACAACCACCTCGTTCGCTTCCGCGCTCAACCCGAGGTTCGGCTCGGTGCGACGATCCCCAACGTGCCATTCATGGCGGACACGGGAAACATTCCGGCCACGCACTCGTTCTTGCTGGGCACCGAGGCGGTTTGGGTCCACGGTCCCTTCTCGGTTCAAGCGGAATACGCCGCCGCTCCCGTGGCGTCGCTGAACTTCGGCACCCTTTGGTTCCAAGGATGGTAC
>JAOAAM010000491.1 GCA_026418875.1 Gemmataceae bacterium
CCACGACCGAAGCGATGGCGGCACGCTGGACCGGCGGACGGAATCCCGTCAACAGGGCATATCCCATCAGTAGCAACGCGACCCCCAGGGCCGCCGGGCGACGTCGGACCCCGACCTGACGCAAGCCCCAACCCATCAGCGCCCCCAAGATCACCAAGTGCTGCCCAGAAATGGCCAGGACATGGAGAACGCCCGTGAGGATGTATTTTTCCCACTCCTCATGCATCATCGCCGAGCTGTCGCCCAAGATCAGAGCGATGGCTAACCCGGCCGCGGGATCAGGAAGGTTTTGCTCGCAGATGGAACGCCCCCAAGCACGGACCCAGGCGAGCCGCCCCCAAAAGTCACGACGCCAGCCCTCCTCAAGCCGCACCACCGTGGCCGAGGTCTGACGCACCCGGATGACCGCTCGGATCCGCTGGTCGGCAAGGTGCTCTCGCCAATCAAACCCACCCGGGTTGACCGGCCCATGCGGCGCTTGCATCCAGCCGAAGACCTCCACCTCATCGCCGACACGGATATCATCCAAGGAACCCTCGGCGGACAGCTGCACCTTCCCCGAGGCTGCTTGCCAGTCGTCACCGATTTGGACCTGATGAACACGGAGGATCGAGCGGGACGGCTGCGCTCGCGGATAGGGAAGAAAGATTTGCCGCTGCGGCAGACGGAAGTGAGTCGGCTCCTCGACGACCCAACCGCGCAACCGCACCAATCTCGGCTCGGCCGCGGCCAGCCAACCGATGTCGTCGGCCGGGTAGGCATGGCGATCAGCGTGGTGATACAGGGCACCGGCCCAACCGCTGCACACCCAGAGGGCCGGCATCGTTGCCCCAGGCCAACGGGCGAAGCAGCATGCCGCGACTCCAATCGCGACGGCCAGGCCCATCCACTGAGCGAAGACCGGCACCAGTCTGTTGCGGTCGATCAAAATCCCGAGGGTGACGGCGACCGCCACGGGAACCAACGGCGATTCCCAGACGAGATCCCGAACCGGCGGCGGGTGACGAATGTTGGGCGCCGTCATGGCCAATGCCCAATCATCCCACGGTCGAGGTCCGAGATTCTCGCCAAGTCTTGAGCCTGTCGGTCGAGAACATCGGCGACTTCCCCTCAACCGTGCAATTTTCGGTATTTCAGTCGATGCGGACGGTCGGCCTCGGCACCCAGCCGCGCCCGCCGCTGCTCCTCGTAGACGCGATAGTTCCCCTCGCACCACACCACCCGGCTGTCACCCTCGAACGCCAGGATGTGTGTCGCAATTCGGTCGAGAAACCAACGGTCGTGGCTGATGACCACCGCGCAGCCGCCGAAATTCAACAGCGCTTCCTCCAGCGCTCGGAGTGTGTCCACGTCGAGATCATTGGTCGGTTCGTCCAACAGTAGCAAGTTTCCGCCGGAACGCAATAACTTCGCCAAATGGATGCGGTTCCGCTCGCCGCCCGAGCAATCTCCCACACGCTTCTGCTGATCGGGACCTTTGAAATTGAATCGAGCGACATAGCCACGGCTGGCAACACGATTCTTCCCGAGTTGCAAGTAATCCAGACCGTCGGTGATCTCCTCGAAGATCGTCTTGTCCGGGTTCAAGGCGTCGCGGTGCTGGTCGACGTAGGCGATTTTGACGGTCGGCCCAATCACCAATTGCCCGCCATCCGGCTTCTCCTGACCCACGATCAGGCGGAACAACGTGGTTTTCCCCGCACCATTCGGCCCGATGACCCCGACGATGCCGCCCTTGGGCAAATCGAAGTTCACGTTCTCGAACAGCAGATTTTCGCCGTAGCCTTTCTTCAAATCGATGGCACGGACCACCAGATCGCCCAGCGGTGGCCCCGGGGGGATTTGCAACACCAATTCGTCCTCACGCTCTTCGTATTCCTGCTGTTGCAGCTTTTCGATGGCCGCCAGGCGTGCCTTGTTCTTGGCGATTCGCGCCCGCGGAGCCATCCGCGCCCATTCCAGTTCCCGTTCGAGTTGCTTGCGGCGG
>JAOAAM010000493.1 GCA_026418875.1 Gemmataceae bacterium
ATGTCGCGGTTATGGCGATCCTCTCGGTGGTCGCCTACGCCTTGGCGGTGCTGGTCCAGGCTCGGTTCGCACCGGATGTCGGAATCCGTTGTACATTTTCGCTTCAGGTCGCCCGAGTCTTCCCGGAATACTTGCGGGACCTGGGCGACGGCGTAGTGCCGGACCTACGCGGAGCGACGATTCGACAGGTCGGCCCGCACGAAGTGACCGACTGGCCGACTCTGGTCCGCTCTCTTCGTGAACTGCAACGGTTTGCACACGATTCGGAAGTTCCCTCGGTCGTCGAGCGTGGCAGCGAGGTTTGGGTGCGGATCGAGTTGGAGCATCAAGGTGGGCCGCGTTTCGCCACTTGGTGCCTGCTCGGACACCCGCCGTTAGAGCCGACGCTACCTGCCTTGCTTTGGCTGGTTTTGCAGATCGGCCTTTTGGCGATCGGGGCCATCGTTTATTGGCAGCGGCCGCGGGAGCCATTCGCTGGCCCATTCTTTGCCATGACCGTTGTTGCCGTGGGGGCTTACCTCGGCGGCTACCACTGGTGGCAAATCGTCACACAGCCGTTGTTGATGGTCCCGTTCGTGTTGACTGCCGTTTTGTTGCCGGCCGTCGCCCTGCATTTTTACCTTTCGTTTCCCCGTCCGAAGACTTGGTTGCAACAGCATCGGCTCTGGACCCTTTGGATCGTCTACCTCGTGCCCGTGGTGACGGCCCTGGGATTGATCCTCGGTTACTTCTGGGTCCGCTCGCTCTTTCGGGCCGGTGCCTCCTCGGACGAAGTGCAACGAGCACTGGCATGGTATCGGCAGGCGGTGTACGCAGCTTTTGGCGTCGCGGCGATCTGGTTCATCGCAGGTGTCGCGGCACTCGTTCATGGCTACGTTTGGGCGACGGACCTGATCGAGAGGCGGCAGGCACGATGGATGTTGTGGGCATTGCTCGGCTCCGTGATACCGATCGCGTATTCCCTAGTGCTGGCTGTGACGGATCCGTTGTCCTTCGTCGGTGGAGCGGCGGAGTGGCCGATGTTCCTCGCCTCGGCCTCGGTGACGGGGGGCTTCACGGTCGCCATCAGCCGATACCGCTGGCTGCGTTTGGACCAACTGATCGGGTCGAGTCTATCTTACTTCCTCATCAGTTTTCTGGCGGTGTTGGTTTACTACGTCTTGGTGTTCACCGCGATGCTGATCGTGGGTAGCCGGGTCATCGCCGGGCCGTCGTTGGGGCAAGCGCTATGGGTCAGCGTGACGGCGTTGGTCATGCTCGGCCTGCTCGATCTGATTCGATCACGGATCAACCGCTCGATGGAGCAATACTATCGCCGCGACAAAACCCAATTGGACCGGTCGTTGCACCAACTGAGCGAGGCGATCGAGCATCTGATCGAGCCGCCGGTCCTCGCGCGGCATCTGGTGAATGCGTCGGCGGAATTGCTTGGGGCCAATCGAGCCGCGATCTACCTTGCCGAAAACGAGCCGGGCTTGTTTCGCTTGGCGGGTTGGCTCGGCAACGAGCCGGCCCTGGCGGAGTTGGCCTCGGGGTGTCCGCTGGTCGACGAACTCTCACGCCGGACCATCGTGACTCTCGCCGTGAACCGTGACAACGTGACCGAACAACTCGAACTGCTGGGCGGCGAGGTGGCCGTGGCTCTCGTGCATGAACGCCGACTTCTCGGCTTCCTCCTGTTTGGCCCCAAGGCGAATGGAGCCTATCAGGCCGAGGAGTACAATCTGCTGGCCGCGTGGGCCCCAATCGGCGGTCTCGCCTTGCAAAGTGCCGCCGCTCGACGAGCAATCGAGTCGCTCAACCGTGAGGTGCAACTGAAGGTTGAGAAAATCTCGGAGCAGCAAGAGCGAATCATGGCGCTCCAGCGGCAGCTTGTCCTCCAGGCCGAACGAGGCACATCCGCTGCGCGGTCCGGTGTGGCCGCCGACCTGCCCGTCGAGGTCGTCGGCTCCAGCGCGGTCGTCGGGCAATTGGTGGATCTGGTGCGAAAAGTCGCGGCCAGCCCCTCGGCGGTGTTGATTCGCGGAGAGAGCGGCACGGGAAAAGAATTGATCGCTCGAGCCATTCACGAATGCAGTCCTCGCGCGGGCAAGCCGTTTGTGAAAGTGCATTGCGCCGCCTTGTCGCCCACTTTGTTGGAGAGCGAATTATTCGGCCACGTCAAAGGTGCTTTCACTGGCGCCAGTGGGAACAAGGTGGGTCGTTTTGAATTGGCCCACGGGGGCACGCTGTTCCTCGACGAGATCGGCGACATCAGCTTGGACATTCAAGTCAAACTCCTCCGCGTCTTGCAAGAGAAGGTGATCGAGCGGGTGGGCAGCAGTGAATCGGTGCGGGTCGACGTCCGAATCGTCGCGGCGACGCACCAGAACCTTGAGCGGTTGATTCAACAAGAGCGATTCCGCGAGGACCTTTATTACCGGCTGAACGTCATCACCATCGCCGTGCCACCCTTGCGTGAACGGCGGGAGGACATCCCGGAATTGGTGCACTACTTCCTTCGTCAAATCGCCGTCGAAACCCACCGCCCGGTCGTGGACATCGACGATGAAGCGATGAGCGCTTTGCGTCAATTTGACTGGCCGGGCAACATTCGCCAGTTACGCAACGTGATCGAGAGGGCTGTCGTCGTGGCCGACGGTGGGATCGTCACGAT
>JAOAAM010000522.1 GCA_026418875.1 Gemmataceae bacterium
AGATGTGTATAAGAGACAGCCGCCGGATCGAGCATCTTTTCCCGCCGCGCTTCGGACCAAAACTTTCCCTCGGCGGACAATGGGTCGTCTCGATCAGTAGTCGCGGGTTTCCAGTTCATACGCAGCCGCAGCGATCGTCACTAGCGTGAAGACCACGGTAGTCACGAAGAAGCCGGTCGGCCACGGCTCGCCCAGGTCGCTCAGCCGACGGAATAGCTCGAGTTGGGCTGAGAGCGGCTCGGGATGAAGTCCGTCATGTGCCAGGAGAAGCCCGTCGCAGGGGCGTGGCAGAACCCAGTAACAAATCTCGATCAGCCGACGGGAGGCGCCCGTCAATTGAGCCGGTTGGAATGCCGCCACCGCATGCCGCCCCAGATTCACGAGAAAGCACAGAATCCAGAACAGCGTCGCGCCGATCAGGCAGGCACCTGCCGAGCGCGTCGCCGTGGCCAACATCGTCGAGAAACTGTAGCAGGCTGCAAATTGCACCACGAAGAGGAACCAAGCTGTGAAATACCGGACAGGCCATTCCCCGGTGCGAATGCCCAGGACGATCCAGGTCGCGACGAAATAAATGGCCGAACCGCCGCCGACATAAAGCACGGTCCCCGCTGCTCGAGCCCAGACCAACCGCTGCCGCGATCCGGGCTTGACCAGTACGACCAGGGCATTCCGCGGCTCAAGAAATGTTGGCAGGAGTCCCGCTGTCAAAAACACCGCCAGGACGATGCCGACCGTTTGCGGCAGCCAGACCCCCAGGAGCGTGTGCAGGCTACCCGAGTTTGCACCTTGACTCGTCGGGCTGCCCGACGTTCTCGGATCAAGTCCGAGGGACAAGCCCCCGCCGACGACGATGGCCCCGAGCATGAGCCAACCGCTGCTCGATGCTAACGCTTGGCGAAAAACGTCGGTGATAAGCCAGAGCGTGGTTCGCAAAGTGGAATTCATGCCGGTTGATACAAGCGCACCAAGGCTTTTTCCAAAGTCTCGGCCGACCGGCCGGGTCGACCAGAACGCTTCAGTTCATCCACGCTGCCGTGGTATTGCACCCGACCTGCTTGCAACACAGCCACGCGATCGCACAAGGACTCCACGTCGGCCAACACATGGGAGACGAGGACGACCGTCTTGCCTGCCCGCCGCCGGGCGCGAACTGTCTCGATGACCAGTTCCTTCCCCAATAGGTCCAACCCCTCACTGGGTTCGTCCAACACGAGCAAGTCGGGATCGTTGATCAGGGCTTGAGCCAGTCCGAGCCGTTGAATCATGCCTTTGCTGAATCCCGCGATCGGCTCATGAGCGCGATCACGCAAAGCGACTCGTTCCAATAGCTCCGGGACGCGATGGCGAAGAACTTCATGGGGAACCAGCGTCAGGGCACCGTAGTAGTGCAGTAACGCCTCGGCCGAGAGATAGCGGGGAAACGCATGGTTTTCATGAACATAGCCGACACGCGCCAGGGTCCGACGGTCGGCGGCAGGCTGACCCAGACGCTCAATCCGCCCCGATGTCGGCCGGGAAAGCGACAGCAGGAGCTTGATGAGGGTTGTCTTCCCGGCACGATTGGGACCGATCAATCCCAACACTTCCCCATGTTCGACCCGCAAGCTGACCTGGTCCAAGGCTCGGATTCGCTTGCGACGAAACCAACCCAGCGGATAATCCTTGACGACCTGATCGAAGGCAGCAGCGGGTGCGGCAGCCATGTGACTTCCTCCAGGCTTTCTCCTGTCGCAAGGATAGCTTAAAATGTGCCCACACCGAGCCGGACCGCCCCGGGAGCGTTGGTCATGCCCGGGGCCAAGCGTTCGGATGGGGTGGTGCCGGTTATAATGACCAATGCGATTGAAGTGGTGGGGCCAGGTAGGCGGGTTCGGGCCGTCGCCAGCGGCGGAAACTCGGATCGAACGGCTGGTGGATTACCCGACAAAGTGCCGTTTTTGAGGTTTCGATGGACGAGTTGCAACACGAATGCGGCATCGCCGCCATTTACCATCTCTCGGACGTCCCCCCTTCTCCGCTACTGCAATCCATCAAACCCAGCCAGACCTCCCGACTCATGCCGCGACTGCTTTTGGACCTGCAAAACCGGGGGCAGCTGGCTGCTGGATTCACGACCTACGAACCCCGCCGACGCGAAATTCTCGATACCTACCGCGAAATCGGCACGGTGATCGAAGCGTTCAAGCTGAACCATCGCAAGAAGTACGACAACATCATGGAGGAGTTCGATGGGCGGGCGGCCATTGGCCATGTCCGCTACGCCACGAGCGGCCCCCTCACCCGGAAATACGCCCAGCCATTTGAACGGCAACACGGATGCAAGTGGAAATGGTTCGGCCTGGCATTCAACGGTCAGTTGGCCAACCTCGGCACGCTTCGCAACGAACTGCTCGCCAAGGCGGACTATCACCTGACCCGCGACAACGACACCGAAGTCATTATGCACTGGATCGCCCGGGCAATGTCGGGTGATGAGCGCGTTGATCTGATCGACTTGTTCGCGGCAATGTGCCAACGATTTGACGGGGCGTACAACCTCGCGTACCTGAATGCGGCCGGAGAAATGGCCATCGTCCGCGACCCGCTCGGTTTCCGGCCGCTGTGTTGGGCCTTCGACGGCTCACTTTTTGCCGCGGCGAGTGAAAGCGTCGCCTTGGCGAACCTCGGCTTCCGGGAAGATCAAATCCGCCCGGTCGAGCCGGGAGAGGCTGTCCTCGTCCAGAACAATCAAGTGCAGGTCCGACGGTTTGCTCCGAAGCGGCCCCCGGCCCATTGCTTCTTCGAGTGGATTTATTTCGCCAACGTGGCCAGCACCCTCGATGGTCGCAGCGTCTACCTCGCCCGCTCGGAGCTGGGGATCGAGTTGGCCCGGCAGGAGCGGCAACTCGGATTGGTGCCCCTCGATGACGACACGATCATCGTCCCCGTGCCCGACACGGGAAAAGCGGCAGCGGATGCCATGGCTCACGAGTTAAAGCTGCGCTCGGCTGAGGGACTCATCCGCAACCGCTACGTCGGCCGGACCTTCATCGAAGGGACCAACCGAGCCAATCGGGTTCGACTGAAATTCACGCCCCTGCGCGAGGTGCTACAAGGAAAACGAGTCCTATTGATTGAAGATTCGATTGTCCGCAGCACCACCTTGAAAACCCTGCTCTCCCACATTCGGGACGTCGGCGGGGCCAAAGAGGTCCATGTGCGTGTTGCCTGCCCCCCCATCATCGCCCCGTGCTTTTACGGCATCGACATGTCCACGGTCCGTGAGCTATTTGCCCCGCAGTTCATGCAAGGCAAGATGCCCAGCGACGCCGAGCAGAACGAGATGGCGCGGATCTTGTGCGCCGACAGCCTGCGCTATTTGCCGCTGGAGGCGGTCGCGCGCTGCCTGCGGATGCCGGAATCGCATCTTTGCCGTGCGTGCCTGACCGGGCAGTATCCCACACCCACGGGTCAGGAGCTTTACGAAATCGACCGCTCCGGCCATTTTGCCGGGGGCGGTCGCCTGGTGGAGTTGACGGTCACCCGCGGTTGAGGCTGCGTCACCGCAGCGACCGTATCAAGGCAGCCCGTCGCTCGGTGGACCCGGCGGCAACCCCTCGGGCAGGACCAAGTAGGCCGACACCATCCCGGCGAACAGACTACCCAGGATCGGCCCGATCCAGTAAACCCCGTGATCCTGCCAAGGCCCTCGCGTGACCAAGCCATCCACGGTCCCCTCCCAAATCACCGTGCCCGCCCATCGTGCCGGATTCAGTCCCGCCCCGGTCAAATCGTAAGCGAGGAGTGTCTCTAGACCGACGAGGATGCCCAACCAGAGGTAAGCCAGTCGGTACGCGCCCCCTCCCACGCGAGTTCGGAACCGTGGATCGTACACGAAGAGGAAGACGGCGAAGGTCAAGACAAAGGCCAAAACAGCCTCGATGCCGATGCCGATCAGCACCGCCGTCCGGTCGATGGCGAGGACGCTCAACGACTCTCGGTTCAAATGAGGCGTGCCTAAGCGAGAGTCGAACAGGATTTGCTCGTTGGAGAAGAACAAGCCGCGCAGGGCCAACCCGGCAAAGGCAGCTCCGAGAAATTGCGCGACGATCAATCCCCCGGCTCGACGGTGCTCCAGCCGTTGGAAGACCCACAAAGTGATGGTCAATGCTGGGTTCAGAAACCCGCCCGAAATCCGAACTGTAAGCGCCAATGCGACTGCCCAGGACAGTCCCGCAACCAGGGCGATGAAGTAGCGGGCGCCCCAAGGCTGACTCGCGAATGCCGGCAACGTCGTCACGCACACCGCACCCGAAGTCAACAGGACGACCACGGCCGTCCCGATCATCTCCGTCACGTAAACCCGCACGTTCGCTTGCATGTGATCAATACGCTCGAGTCGGAAGTTGAACTGCGTTTTCGGCTATCTTGCTATTTCAGGTATTTGGGAAACAAATCCCCGTTTGGCCAGTCGCGGATTTGCCCCAGCGCCTTTTGGATCTCGTCGTGGATCGCATCGCAAAGATCTCGGTCGGAGCGATGCCGTCGGGAATTGAAGACCAAACCGTAGCTGACGCCGTTCGGACCGTGGCGAAACAGGGCCGAGCTGCCGCTGAAGGCACCGAAGTGGTAGTACTCCGGGAAAAAAGCATTTTTGAACGTCAGGCCGCCGACGGTGGGAAATTGCTCGGCCGAGTCTAACGCTGCGCCGAAACGTGCCAAGTCCACTGCCGACGCCACCCAACCGCCGTGCGCGTCCATCGACTCGAGGCACCACGCGCCGTATGGGGTGGGCACCTGCGGTCCCCGGTAGCCGGTGAACACATTAGGCGCGGTTGCCGGCTCGCTCTCGTAGTAGCGGACTTCATTGGGTAACGCCGTCCGTGTCCTCCCGATCCGCATCCGCGAGATTCCGAGCGGTTTCAATACCGATTCCTGCACAAATTGCTCGTACGTTTTGCCGCTTGTCTTCTCGATGACTCGGCCCAGCAAGCAATAACCGAAATTGGAATAACAGAAGCGTGTCCCCGGTTCGAAATCGAGCGGCTGGTTTAGCATGTAACGAACGATATGCTCGGGCCGGGCTGGCGGGACGACCTTCATTTCTCGGGCGATCTCGACGGTCTGAAACATCGGATCGCCGGATTTTTCGCGATCGAACCCGCCGCGGTGGCCCACAAGATGCACTACCTTGATCTTTCGCCACCTCGGATCGACCGAAGCTGGAGCCTGCACGGGGAGTCGATCGAGGATGGGATCCTCGAGTTTGAGTTTTCCCTGCTCCACGAGGGCACAGATTGCCGCGACGGTGAACACCTTGCTGACACTGGCGATACGGAAAAGTGTTGTCGGCTCGACTCGTTTTCCCGTGGACGTGCCGGTGTGTCCATACCCACGGGCGAACACGAGTCGGCCGTCCTTGGCGATCGCCAACGCCGCACCGCTGGCAGACGACTCCTCCATTGCCTGCAAAATGATCCGGTCGAGGGCCTCGAAACCGGGCGGACACTCGCCGCTGACGGGGGGAGCAGCGTCGGCGCGGATCGGGTCCGACCCCAGCCAAAGCAGGTAAAGCAGCCACGTCGACAGCTGGATACTCTTGGTTCGCATGCTCCCGACTCCGTGGTTGGACGGCGCGGTTTTCATCATAGTGGAAACAAGTTCATGGGCCGGGCCTCGCCGTTCGCCGACGCGCCGGGTCGGGCGTAAGATGGCAAACGATCCGCGACTTTGAGCCGTTTGCCGTGGCCCGATTTTTCAAGTACCGCTCCGCTTCTGATCTCTTGGCCGAGAATGAACGGTTGGGGATCGACCTCCGCCTCGCCGACGACCCCGCTCCATTGTTCTTGCCCGTCACGATCGGATCGAGGCTGGTTGGCAATCGGCTATGCGTTCAACCGATGGAAGGTTGCGATGGCACCAGGGACGGTGGGCCGAGCGACTTAACCTTCCGCCGCTACCGACGATTCGCCACCGGTGGCGCGAAACTCATCTGGGGAGAGGCCACGGCCGTGACTCCGGATGGTCGGGCCAATCCGCGGCAACTCGTCGCCGATCGCCGGCACCTCCCCGCCATGTCCCAACTGGGTCGCGAGACTCGCCGACACCACCGCGAGGCCTTCGGTGATGACTCGGATCTGCTCCTCGGCCTGCAATTAACTCACTCCGGCCGATACTCCATCCCCCGTCCGATTCTGGTTCAACGTGATCCGCTGCTCGACCCGCTGACCGTCGTCGACCGACAGACTGGGCGAAAAGTGGACGCCTCCGACGCCCTGGTCTCAGACGAATACCTGGCGCGTCTGATCGACGCCTATGTCGATGCCGCCAAGTTTGCGTTCGACGCCGGCTTCGATTTTGTCGATATCAAACAATGCCACCGTTATCTGCTCAACGAACTACTAGCGGCCAAGGATCGTCCAGGGACCTACGGTGGCTGCTTTGAGAATCGGACACGACTGGCGCGGGAAATTTTCCGCGCGATCCGCCCCGAGCTGCCCGACTTACTCTTGGCGACGCGGATCAATGTCTATGATGGTCCGCCGTTTGTCAAAGGTCCCGAGGGGACGGGCCAGCCTGTTCAAGCCTCCGGTCGAGTGCGTTGGGCATTCGGTGTCGCCGAGAACGATCCCTTGGTTCCTGACCTCAGCGAACCAATGGCTTGGATCCGCGAGATGGTTCAACTCGGAGTGTCTTTGGTGAATGTTAGTTTGGGCAACCCATATACGTCACCCCATCTATTGCGACCCTTCGAGTACCCGCCACCCGATGGATATGATCCGCCGGAGCATCCTCTCGTCGGCGTGGATCGGCATTTTCGGCTCACCGCGGAAGTTCAAGCGAAGTTTCCCGACTTGGCCATCGTCGGCAGTGGTTACAGCTATCTGCAAGAATTTCTGCCCGCCGCGGGTGCAGCCAACATACGGGATGGTCGGGTGACCATGGTGGGTTTTGGTCGGGCTTCGTTAGCTCAGCCGGATTTGCCTCGTCGGTTGTGCGAGGACGGGGCGATAGATCGTCGGCGGATTTGTCGTACATTCAGTTACTGTACCGCCCTGATGCGATCCAAACATAACGAATTGGGCCAATTCGCCACCGGGTGTCCGCCGTTTGACAAGGAAATCTACGGCCCGATCTGGCAACAAGCTCGGAATTCGTCCTCTTCGAAGCCTTGAGAGCAAACCAACATGCGTCCCAACCGAGTCAAACGGGCATTGAAAGAAGGCAAACCTCAGGTGGGCACCTGGCTGTCGCTGGGCAGTCTCTGCGCTGCTCGCTTCCTGGCGAGGTCGGGCTTCGATTGGTTGAACATCGACATCGAACACAGCATGGTGGGCATGGAAACGACCACCGCGATGATGGCAGCGATTGCGGATGCGGGGTGTCCGGTCCTCGCCCGTGTGCCGTCCAATCGACACGATCATATCAAACGTGTACTCGACAATGGGGCACACGGAGTGGTTGTGCCGATGGTGAACAGCCGGGCCGAGGCCGAGGCGGCCGTCTCCGCCTGTCTGTATCCGCCAGCGGGGACGAGGAGCGTGGGTGGAAACCAACATGCGCTGAATTTTGATACGACAGCCGCGGAATACTACGTTCGAGCCAATGATGAGATCTTGATCGTGTTACAATGCGAACATATCGACGCCGTTCACCGGGCTGATGAAATTTTCTCCGTGCCGGGGATTGATGCCATCTTCGTCGGACCGAACGACTTGGCGGCGAGCATGCGCAGCCGAGACGGTCGGTCGCCATCACCCGAGGCGACGCGCGAAGCCATGCAGCATATCTTGGCAACTTGCCGTAAGCATGGGGTGGCCGCGGGAGTCCACACCTTCTCCGCCCAGGAGGCACGCCTACGCATGGACGAAGGCTGGCAATTCATCGCGATCAACAGCGACTTGAAAATGTTACTCGACGGAGCCACCGCGATCCTGCGCGAGTTAGGCGGTGATCGACTCCGTTCCGAACTAGCAAGGTACTAATCCCAACGTGTAGGATCATCGGCACTTCGCCGATAGACACCCTCGTCAGGGGGCGGTCGTCCAGAAGCGGAAAACGTCGGGTATTGCTTCGCGGACGATCATCATATGCTCGACATTGGGATACTCTTTGAACTGCATTCGAGGAAGATTGAGCCTCTTCAAGGAATCACTGAGCCGTTTCGCCGAACCGATGAGGAAATCATCCGTGCCGATTCCCACGAACAGGGGCAGGGACTGAAACGCCTCGGGCTTGCGGATCATGCCGCCCCCGCCCAAGGCGGCGACACCGGCAAACTTCTCCGGATTCTGTTGACTGAGAGCCAATGCCTGACCGGCACCCATCGAGTGACCGACGACATACACTCTTTTCGAGTCGATGGGATAACGTTTGCTCAACTCCTCGATGATGGCCAGCACATTCGGCGTTCCACCGACGCCCAAACCACCACCCGTCCGAGGGGCGACGAGAAACCAACCGCGCTTCTCGCATTCCTGCTTCGTGATGCCGTTGCCGTAGCTGTCGAAAAACATGTTTTCGCTCGCACCGGCACCATGAAGTGCCACGACGATCGGCCGTGGCGAAGAGTCGTCTTTCATCTCGGGGGCGAAGAAGCGTACCGTCTCTGCTGATCGATTGGTCGGGATGCGGAGCCAAAATTCTCCGGATCGCCCTGTGCGGAAGAACAATTCGCCCTGGGTGACGGCCTCCCGAAGTCGTTCCATCTCGTCGATCAGTCGAGCGGCCGGGTAATCGGTCTCGAATACTTGCCCCGCCCGCAGGTCGCTCAAGAGCTTCACGACATAAGCTAAGGTCGCCGATTCAACAGACTCCGGACCGGTCCGTGACTTCACGGCCTCACGCAGCGCTGCAAGCCGTTCGTCCGGTCGGTCGACTCGCGAGATAAGACACCGCCGGCGAAGGACGGCATCGCTGCCGATGGTGACCTCCGCCGAGAGGAGATGTTCCCCGGCGGGCACACCTCCAAGACGAAATGCCAGCTTGAAGGGCAACTCGTTGAGATCAATTCGTTGTCGCACCACTCCGGGAATCTCGATCGATACGGCGACGTTCTGCGGCCGCTCCACGCCGGTCGAATAAAGCTCCCGAACTTCGACTTTCAATTCCGTCTCGTCCGTACCGACCAACCGCCGCGCAGGCCGGAACACCAGCGACTCGGCCCATCGTTGGGCGGCGGGTGGCTCCATTCCGGACTTCAAAGCGTGGCTGGCTCGGTCGAGCCATTCTCCGACCTTCGCGTTGTTGAAACTGAAGAAAGCCCGCACCGCTTGGTTCAACGGGCCGACAGCTCGCTTCCGGGCGGCCTCGTCCGCCGACTGATCCCAGATTTCCTCCAGGGCACGCAAGCGCAGCCCAAGGTCGTACCGATCGGCCTGCGACCATGACTTGCTGGGGATGAGAGCCGCGAAAGCGACTAGCGCGGTGAATGCTGAATTCCGCGTCATGGTTCGGACCCGGATTGTGTCCAACGGTATGCCGTCAACGAGTTCAATCCCCGGATGTACAGCTCGTCGTCGCAGACGGCCAGATGCGCCCAAGTCTCTTCCTCGCTGACTTTGACGCTGCCGAGCAGTTCAAATTGATTGGGATTGGCCCGGATCATCATCAGAATGCCCCGCTGATCGAGGGCCAAAATCTTGTCCCCTTGGGCCACCAGACTGCAATACTTCCCGAACGTGCCGCTCGTCCACTTCCGCTCGCCGGTCTTCAAGTCGATGCAGGTGAAACGTTGGTTTTGAAGGAAAAGATAAACATGGTCGTCGATCAGCACAGGGGTGGTCATGTAGCCTTGTGCGTTATTCTGCCACACTTGCGACACGGAGAATTGGTCATTCTCCTTCGAAATCCGGTACAACCAAGACTTGTTCTGATAGGTGCTGGTGAAGATACTGTTGTTCCACACAACGGGTGTGAGGATGTTCATGCCGCGGAAACTCGGCACTAAGCGTGACCAGAGAACCTCGCCGGTGTTCGGGTCGACCCCCGAGAGATTTTGCCGGCCCTGAACGAGAAGCTGCCTCCGGCCCCCGATGGTCGCGATGACCGGCGACGAGAAAGCCGAGTCCTCCATGCCGCCGTTGTCCTTCAGGGCACGCCAGACGACCGCGCCCGTCTGCTTATTCAGG
Source organism: Gemmataceae bacterium (assembly GCA_026418875.1). GTDB lineage: Bacteria > Planctomycetota > Planctomycetia > Gemmatales > Gemmataceae > CAKZUU01. Next base: position 10,113 of record JAOAAM010000522.1, read on the forward strand.
CAGACAACGGAAGCACCGGCTTGCACATAAACGAACTCACCATCCACGAGCGGCGAGCAAACGAATCCGAAGGAGGGGAGCGGCGTCTTGAACTGCTGCACAAAGTCGAATCGCCAAATCTCTTTTCCGGTTTGCGTGTCCAAACAGACCAGGACATCCCGCATCCCCGCCACGTAAATGCGGTCGCCATCCACGGCAGGGGTCGATCGAATCCAACTGCCATTCGCCGCGGCAAAGAACGGCACGGTCATCGAGCC
>JAOAAM010000034.1 GCA_026418875.1 Gemmataceae bacterium
GTGATGCACGTCCCAGTCGATAATCATGACGCGATTCAGGCCGTGACGGTCGATGGCGCGACGGGCGGCGAGGGCGACGTTGTTGTACAGGCAGAATCCCATCATGCGGTGGGGCGTGGCGTGGTGCCCTGGGGGGCGGACGAGGCACAACGCCGTGCGATCCTCTCCGGCCATCACGGCGTCCACCGCGGCGCAGCAGGCACCGACGGCGAGGGCCGCGACCATCGGCGAATCGGGGCTAATCACGGTGTCGGGATCTGCCCGACCGCCGCCCTGCTCCGCGATGTGCCGCAATTGTTCGACCATGGACGGGGAGTGGACGGCAACGATGTCGTTGATGGGGGCGGCGTCGAAGGGGAGGCGATGGCAACGATCTGCCAGGCCGCTCTGCACCAATCGACCTTCGATGGCACGGAGCCGTTCCGGCGTCTCGACGTGTCGGCCTGTTTCGTGGCGAAGGAATCGGGAATCAGCTAGGAGGAGCGTCATTCGCAGGTCAGGTTGCTGGTCCGCCTCAGCATTGCGGATCGGCGGGATGAGAAATTGCCCTGCGGGGCCGGACAACGAAAAGGCGGGGCGATTACTCGGGGCAGCTGACACGATGTCGTGGGCCGAAAATTCATCCGGGACGGCCCACGACCCGAATTCCGCCCGCGCTCATTCGGGCCGATCGGCTCGCATCAATCCGATGGCGGCCGCATCCGCATGAAGATCAACAAGCCGACCAAGGCGATGAGCAAAAAGGCCATGATCCCGATGAATGTCCAAGATGAGAAGAACTCCATGTGTCGGATCTCCCTGAACGAACCGAAGAACCAAGACCCTAGACGAACAGTGCCGGAAAATCTCCACGGGGCCTCATCCGACCTTGGGCCGGCAGAACCAACAACTCTCGCCTAACCCACGGTGAGCCATGGACGAAGCAGCGTTGTTCTACCCGTGGCCCCTTTCGGTTGCAAGTCGCCCCGGGATGAAAAATTCGGAAGATTCTTCCCAAAAGGAACGGCTCGTTGCCATCGGATCTGGCGCGACGGCTCGAACGTGAGAAAATTCGGAGAAACGCCCGGCCGAGCGCTGGGCGGAACGGCTGGAACCAAGTCTTCGATCGGTGAGCTGATCGGCTGAGCGGGAACAAAAACGCCCGATCGCCGTCATATCTCTTGGGACTGTTACATTCCGCGCGGTCATTACCGGTGGGACTTCCCACGAAGTTTTCTTGATCGAACGAACCGGGGCGACCGTTGACAGCGGCACCGTGGAACCGTAGCGTATAGAGTGCCTACCTTGACAGCGTAGTGCTATGGCACTTGCTTCCTGATGTGCCTCAGAACGGCACGAACCACCCGACCATCGCAACCGGCATGACCGACCGTAACCAGGATTCTTGAGGGAGCACGCCCCATGAGCCAGCCCATGAAAGGCACTTGGTATGACGACCCCAGCCACTTCCGCCGGCCGACCCGCCGCGGCTTTCTCCAGGTGGGCATCATTGGCGGATTGGGCCTGACGTTGGCGGATTACTTCCGACTCACCAGCCGTGCCCGTGCCGACCTAAAGCACTACGAGAGCAAAGAGGGTGTTGCGAAATCGGTCATCCACATCTTCCTGCCCGGTGGCATCGCCCACCAGGAAACCTTCGATCCCAAGCCGAATGCCCCGATCGAGTACCGTGGCGAGATGGGGTCGATCCCGACGAATGTGCCGGGCGTGTTTGTCAATGAGCTGCTTGTGCGGACGGCGCAGGTGGCCAACAAGATTGCCATTTGCCGCTCGATGACCCACGGCGAAGCGGCCCACGAACGTGGGACGCACAACATGTTCACCGGCTATCGACCCAGCCCCGCGATCGTCTACCCGAGCATGGGCAGCATCGTGAGTCACGAGTTCGGCGTGCGGAACAGCCTGCCGCCCTACGTTTGCATTCCCAACCAGCCGACGACCTACGCCGGCCCCGGTTACCTGTCGTCGTCGTTCTCGCCGTTCAGCCTGGGTGCCGACCCGGCGGATCCCGGCTTCCGGGTGCAGGATCTTGCTTTGCCCAACGGTGTCGACGAGAATCGCTTCGCCACCCGCAAGACCATGCTTGAGGCGGTTAACGATTACTTCGCCAAGAAGGAGAAGGCGGACAACGTCGCCGCGATGGACACGTTCTACCAGCGGGCCTACGACCTGATCAGCTCGCAGAAGGCGCGCGAGGCGTTCGACATCAACAAAGAAGACCCGAAGCTGCGGGACGAATACGGCCGGCACGCCGCCGGGCAACGGATGCTGCTGGCCCGCCGACTCGTGGAAGCCGGCGTCCGATTCGTTTCGCTGACCTATGGTGGCTGGGACATGCACGCGAACATCAAGCCGGGCATGCAGGGCCAGCTGCCGGCCTTCGACCAGGCGTTTGCCGCCCTGATCCGCGATTTAGACAACCGCGGGCTGTTGGCCAGCACGCTGGTGATGGTGTCCAGCGAGTTCGGCCGAACGCCCAAGATCAACGGCTCCGCTGGCCGCGACCACTGGCCGAAGGTCTTCAGCGTCGTCCTCGCGGGGGGCGGCATCAAGCAGGGGATCGTTTATGGCAGTTCCGATTCGACGGCTTCCGAGCCGGAGGACGACCCGTTGACGGTCGAAGACTTGGCCACCACCGTCTACCACCAACTCGGTATCAACGCGGACAAAGAGTTGATGGCACCGGGCAATCGGCCCATCGAAATTTGCGATGGCGGTAAGGTGGTCAAAGAATTGATCGCTTAACCGGTCCGACATCCCGATCACGCCACAGACGGTTGCCGCACGGGGGGGGAAACGATGCGTCTGTCTCGTTGGGTTACCATTCTCGCCAGCACGCTATTGGCGTTCGCCCCGTCTTCGCTC
>JAOAAM010000584.1 GCA_026418875.1 Gemmataceae bacterium
CCCTTGATTCTCGAAACAGTCCCACGCCAGTCGGGCCGAGTCGTTCAATTCCAACTCAAAGCAATCACACAGTACCTCGACGAAGGCCCCGGCCAAGAGGGAATCTTCCAGGCTGGGTTGGCCATCGCTACCAGCGCACACGATATGCAGCGGGCGTTCATCATGGACGAGTTGCTCGCAGACAGCAGAGAAGTTGACGAATGCCGCCGCCAGAACGCGATCTGCCTCGGCCGCACGCAACAAAGCCTGCGTGCCGTTGGTCGTCGTCATGACCACGGAGCAACCGCGGCAGGTCGAGGCCGTGAATTCCAGGGGCGAGTTGCCACGATCAAAACCCGGAATCGGCACACCGCCACGCTCGCCCGCCAGGATCACCCGGCCCGCACGCAAGTGCTCCGCCGTGTGTCGGGCTTCCTCGATTCCGGAAACGGGCCGAACCGACGAACAACCCGCAGCCAAAGCGTACACGATCGTCGTCGTCGCGCGCAAGACATCGATCACCACCGCCGTGGATCCCGCCAGCGCTCCCTCCGGCACCAGTTGCGGCAGCAAATGCACGTGCAACAGCCGCTCACGCAACGGCGACCTGCCTTCCGCCATGGCTCGTTCTCAGTCGGTGCTTCCCTCCCCACAGCATGATATGCGATTCGGGCGAAGGTCGGGAATCGACGAAACGGATTCCCGCATCGACACCTGCCATCCCCAAGCCGGACGCAGTTGAGGGGCTTGCAAGATCCCGAGCTATGCGACTTGGCCGACCCCTCGAAGTCGCCCACGTCTCGGCATCTTGCCCTCCGCCGGCAAACCGAACCCGCTCAGGCAGCTGCTCGAATCTCGGGTGTCGCTTGCTGCTGGCTCCGCAACAGGCTGATGATCTCGCTCCGCGCTTGTTGCAGGATCACACCGATGCTGGAATAGGGGCCTGCGAGCCGGATCAGGAACCCCAACACGCCGATCACGAGTTGGGCGTTCTTCTCGTCCACCAGGCGGTCGTCTCGACGCTCGAAAGGCGTGCGATTCATGGGAACCTCCTTGTTCCAGGGCCAGTGACCACTCATTATGGAATCCTGCCCGCCTCCCTTGCAAGCCCAAATCGCAAACCTTCGGATCGAGTACCTCCGACCGAAGTCCGCGACGACTTGAGCTGCCGTCGACCCCCTGTGGTCGAAAGAGGGCGCGACTTGCGACTTACGCCTTCCGCCTCGCGATCTGCGATTTGCGACTTGCGACAGGCGCCTCGCGATTCGCAATTTGCGACCTGCGATTTGCGATCCGCGCCTTACGCCTTGCGATCTGCGGTTTGCGATTCGCAATTTGCGACCTGCGATTTGCGACCTGCGCCTTACGCCTTGCGATCTGCGGTTTGCGATTTGCGAAAAGTATCCAACAATGGCAATCGATGGAGCCCCCGCTGGTCGAAGCGGGCACGGACAGGGTGTGGCCAATGAACGGGAGGTTCGCGTATGACCATCAATCCGGCTTGCTGACAGGGGCGTCGTCGGGATGACGCCTTGAAAACTTGGAAATGATGGAAATGATTGAAATGATGGAAAAAGTACGCCCTGGCGTGGATGGTGGGAAGAAGATGCGATCCGTCCCACACTCCCGGGGCCGCACGGGAATCCCCGAGATTTCATGAATCGAGGAAAACGAATGGAGGAAGGGGAGCGACGAGAGCCAAACCGCCAGGTCAGCGACGTCGCGCAAGACAACTCATCTTTTCTTGACAGCGTCGCGTATACAACATAATGCTGTCGGTCGGTCTTGACGCGGTGACACTCGAATTCCCCGACAGGCGAGGGCCCACGGACTGATGGAAGAACAGTGGAAGATTCATGATGCTGTCGAGACCTACGGCATCCATCGTTGGGGCAAAGGCTACTTCGGCATCAACGACCTCGGTCACGTCACCGTGCATCCCGACAAGCGACCGGATCGCGCGATCGACCTCAAAGAGCTTGTCGATCAATTGCAACTTCGGGGGATTCAGCTGCCTATCCTGCTCCGCTTCACGGACATTTTGCGGCATCGCGTCGGCGAAATCGCCGATGCCTTCCGCGCCGCCATGACGGAGTTCGCTTACGAAGGAAATTATTGCTGTGTTTACCCCATCAAGGTGAATCAACAGCGGCACGTCGTCGAGGAGATTCTGGACTTCGGCCGGCCATTCAAGTTCGGTCTCGAGGCGGGCAGCAAACCCGAGTTGCTTGCCGTCCTCGCCATCACCAATGGCACCGACACGCCGATCATCTGCAACGGGTTCAAGGACGACGAATTCATCCGCATGACGATCTTGGCCCGGAAGATCGGCAAACAAATTATCCCCGTGGTGGAGAAGTTCACCGAGCTCGAATCCATCGTCCGCAATGCGGAGGACCTGCGCGTTCGTCCGGTGATCGGCGTTCGTGTCAAGCTGGCGACCCGGGGGGCAGGGCGATGGCGCAGCTCCGCCGGCTATCGTTCCAAGTTTGGTTTGACGCTGACGGAAGTCCTCGACGCGCTGGACTTCCTGAAGAAACGTGACATGGCCGATTGCCTGCAAATGGTGCATTTCCACTTGGGCAGTCAGATCACCAATATCCGCAAGATCAAGGAAGCGCTGACCGAGGCGGCCCGCATTTATGCCGAACTTGTCCGAGTCGGAGCGGGATTGAAGTACATCGACGTGGGGGGCGGTCTGGGAATTGACTACGACGGATCACAGACCGACTTTGAATCCTCGGTCAATTACACCTTGCAAGAGTACGCCAACGACGTCGTCTTTCGGATCAAGAGCGTCTGCGACGACAAGGGAATCCCGCATCCGACGATCCTTTCCGAGTCTGGTCGGGCCGTGGTCGCGTATCACAGCGTGCTGGTGTTCGACGTGTTGGGGACGTCGAACTTCGACCGATGCGAGGTGCCGGAGCAGTTGCCGGAAGACGCGCCGCAGCCGATTCAGGATCTCTTCGCCATCCACCGCGACTTGTCCAAAAAGAACTGCCTGGAGAGCTACCACGACGCCCTGAAGGCGATCGACGATGCCTTGAACATGTTCAACCTGGGCTACCTGACCATCGAATTTCGAGCGATGGCGGAACGGCTCTTCTGGGCGGTTGGACGCAAATTGCAACGCATTGTTCGCGAGATGGATTATGTCCCCGAGGAGCTGAACGGCTTGGAGGCGATGCTCTCGGACACGTACTTCTGCAACTTCTCGGTCTTCCAGTCGATGCCGGAC
>JAOAAM010000654.1 GCA_026418875.1 Gemmataceae bacterium
GCCTTGGTTCATGGCCGGGTTCGCCGGCTGACCGCCCGCACCGACCGACAGCGGATCGCGCGTGGCTCGACTTGCCCGCGCCACTCGCACCTCGGCCACGAGTTGCCAGTCACCCGGATCGGCGTGCCGGCTGGCCGTGAGCGTGACCGTCTTCCGCTCCACGCCTGGCGGGATTAGCACGGTGGCCGGACAAGTCACTCCGGGGGGCAAAGCGGGGAAGAGGACTTCGAGAGGTTCCGTGAACTCCGCGGCGCGTTGCACGGCGACATCGAGGTCGAGCGTGCCGTCCGCTGACAACGGAACCTTGGGTGGGTCGATCGACACGCGATATGGCACTTCCTCGACGACGACGACCGTCAAGCGATCGACCGTGACACTGTGCAGATTCGTGTCGCCCGGGCCACGAACTAAGGGGATGATCTGCTGAAAACCGCCGGTAACGCGCCCGTCGGGACCCTCGCTACTCGCCGTGACTTCGACAAGGCGAGCATCCAACGGAGCGTCCGCGGCGGCCTCAAGAACCACAGGACACAGATAATCGCTGTCGGCGACGCTCGCCGGTGCCATCGTCACCCCGGCGGGGAAATTGCTCGCGGTGATCGTGACTGGTCCGGATACCCCGTCTCGCCGCACGCCGAGGAATGCCACCGCGCGATTGCCCCGAGGCACAGCAATGACCGTGCGATCCTGGCTCTTGCGCGAAGGGGGGGCGAGAAAAACTGTCAGCCCATGCGAGGGGCGAGAAAGTTCAACGCGGTATATATATTGAGGCCCGCCTTGGCGCCGTTTATCACTCACACGAATGAGGTACTCGCCATCGGCAGGGATGTGGACGATCAGCCGGCTGTCATGCGTTTCATCATCATCGTTGCTGGCGAGAGGCTCGCCATTTGGATGGAGAACAGACACAACCGGATCCAACGGCGACCCGATGCGGAAAGCAAAGGCCTCCACCGCGATTGTGTCGCCCGCCGTAGCGCGAATGCGAAAGTGGTCGACGTCGCCGGGTTTCTCGATCGTTCCATTCAGCGCGATTGGCCAACTTTCCGTCGCTCCTCGAACCGAGTCCGGTTGGTCGTTCGACTCCACCTCGATAGCATTCGGGAAGGGTGAGACGCGGAAGGGATTGGGTGTCGGGGCAGGAGGGGTGGATCCGTCAGTCGGGTACAATTCAAATCCGGCACCCGGTTCAGGTAACTTCAATTTCTGCTTTCGCTCTCCCGCCGCGTCGCCGACAAGGCGGAGTTCGATCTCCGATCCTGCTGGACCGCCGGGGGGAAACACGGCAGCGGGCCGAAAAAATGTCCCTACGTGCAACAAATAACGAGCAGTATCTCCCCCCCCGTAACTTGTGTCTCGGACTTGGACGACATACCGGCCGTCGTTTGGAGCGACGAGGGTGACGAAGGGATCCTGACGAAAAAGCGGGTTGTCGTCGTTGCTGGCGAGCTCTCGGCCATCGGGGCCAAACACAGTCAGGACGGTGTCCACGACATCGGCACCGAGACGGACTCCCTCGACCTCGGCCGACAGCCGTTGACCTTGTCTCAGCGTGACGGCGAAATGATCCACGCCGGCGGATTCCACGATCCCTGCGACCGTAACGTTCAGCGGCACTGCTTGCGCTCGGGACGGGTCGTCGTTCGGCTCTTCCTCCGTGATCAAGGGGAACGGCGTGATGCGAAAAGTTCGCAATTCGCTGGCCCCGGTCGGCGTCCACAACCGGAAGGCAGACTCGCCAACGCGGCAATCGGTCGCCGCCCGAAGCGTCAGAATGGCCTCGGAGTCACTCTTGGCCTCGAGCTTGGTGCAGACGACCCCCGGCGAGTACAGAAGCACGCCACGAGGATCACTCAACCGCGACCCGACTAATCGCAGGGTGAATTCCGTACCCCGTTGCCCGCCTCCTGGTGCCACCGACTCGATGCTTGGTGGAGCACCCCACGCTCCGACCGAACTGAGGACGGATGCCACTGCAAGGCAAATGATGCGCGTCATGTTGACTTCACCGCAACGCCGAAGGATCAGGACAGAAGCCCTTTCACCACTTTGCCGTTCATGACGATCGGTTGCGGCCGATTCCCCGGCGACATCAGATCCTTGCTCGCGTCGATGCCGAGCAGGTGATAAATCGTGTGGGCGTAATCTTCCACACTCAACGGGTCGCGGGCCGGTTCCGCGGCCAAGGCGTCGCTAGCACCATAGACGTGGCCCTGCTTGACGCCGCCGCCGGCCAAAACGATGCTGAAAACTCGCGGCCAATGGTCCCGGCCGCCGTTGGCGTTGAACCGTGGAGTCCGTCCGAATTCGCCGAAGACCACGACCAGCGTCCGATCGAGCAACCCGCGCTCGGCGAGATCCTCGATCAGCGACGCGAAGGCGGCATCGGTCGGCGGCAAGAGTTCGTCGCGCGACCAGGCCAGGTGGTCGCGGTCTGTCTCTTATACACATCTGACGCTGCCGACGAG
>JAOAAM010000716.1 GCA_026418875.1 Gemmataceae bacterium
GCTGACACCCATCGGGATGGGCCAGCGCGGATTGATCGTCGCCCCGCCGCGAACGGGGAAGACCGTTCTGTTGCAACACATCGCCGAGGCTGTATCGCGGAACTATCCACAAATCCACCTAATGCTGCTATTGATCGACGAGCGGCCGGAGGAGGTCACGGAATTCCGCCGCACCGTGCGGGGCGAAGTGATCGCCTCAAGCTCAGACCGCGACGCCCACGCCCACATCCGGGTGGCGGAACTAGCCATCGAGCGTGCGAAACGGCTCGCCGAACAGGGTCGCGACGTCTTCGTCTTGCTCGACAGCTTGACCCGCTTGGCCCGCGCGTACAATAAGGGAGTCAATAGCGGACGAATCATGTCCGGCGGTGTGGACATCCGCGCCTTGGACGTGCCCAAGCGTCTGTTTGGCAGTGCTCGCGCGTTCGACGAAGGCGGGTCGTTGACCATCTTGGGCACCTGCTTGATCGAGACTGGCAGCCGCATGGACGATCTGATCTTCGAGGAATTCAAAGGTACGGGGAACATGGAATTGGTCCTCGATCGCAAGTTGGCGGATCGGCGGGTGTATCCGGCAATGGACATCAGCCAATCCGGCACACGGAAAGAAGAGCGACTGCTGCCTCCCGAGACTCTCCGCCGCGTGACAATCCTTCGCCGCATGTTGGTGCAAATGAAGCCGGTGGAGGCGATGGAGGCCCTGATTGGCCAACTCGCGAAGTTCAAGTCCAACGCCGAATTTCTCGAAAGGATCGCCCTCAAATAGCGTCCCGTTGCTTCCCCCTAGGCGGCATCCAGCGGATTCGTAACCTGACGGTGTTCGGCGACGATCTGCCTTACTGCCGAGAATGAGAATGCAACGAACCCTTGTTTTGTTGAAACCGGACGCAGTTCACCGTCGGCTCGTCGGGGCGATCCTCCAGCGATTCGAGCAGAAAGGGCTTCGCCTCGTCGGGTTGAAGCTCGTGCAGGCCAGTCGTGCCTTAGCCGAGAAGCACTATGCTGTTCACCGCGGCAAGCCGTTTTTCGAAGACCTTTTGAGGTTTCTGACGTCGGGGCCAACGCTGGCCGTCTGCTTGGAAGGTCGTGAAGCCGTCGCCGTGGTCCGCTCATTGATGGGTCAGACCGATGGAGCCAAATCCCCTCCGGGCACGATCCGCGGCGATTTCGGGCTGAGCGTGCAAAACAATCTGGTGCATGGGAGCGACAGCCCCGAGAACGCGGCCCAAGAAATCGAAATCTGGTTCAAACCGGACGAACTGCTCAATTACCAGATCGCAGGGTCGGAGTGGGTGGGTTGAGGTCCAAGTCGTGCCTTGAACACGATCAGCCAAGTAGTTGGCACAACTCCAGTTTGCATGCGATGCGATCATTCGAACAATTTCGCCGAGCATTGGTTGAGGCTTGACGCATGTCAGCGAACACGACCGCACGATGGAATCCCTTCTACATTTTGCTGATCATCGTCAGCTTTGCCTTCGTTCTGACGGCTTTGGCTTACGCCATTGTGCCCGTGCTGGAACAAAAAGCGGTGGAGTCCGGCAACCCGCCGCCGCCCGCGGCCTGGCGTGATGCCCTGCGCTCCGACTGTCTCTTATACACATCTGACGCTGCC
>JAOAAM010000720.1 GCA_026418875.1 Gemmataceae bacterium
GGCTCTACGAGGTCGGACTCGCGATCGCCTATCGCCTCCTGGGCGATCCCGGGTTGAAGTTTTTGCGGGTCGTCTTTTTCACGGCTCCCTTGGTGCTTCTGGCCCAGCAACTGCGCTCCCGTGGGGTTGCGAAGCACGGCATCGCGCTGACGGTGGTCGCTTGCGGGTTGATTTTCCTTGCGTTCGAGCGACTACGGCCGATGGTTTTTAGCACAGTGGGGTTGCAACTCGCCTCGGGCTGGCTCTACGACCACGTCCGCCAGCGAAAACCCTTGGACCTGCGCTTGCCCCTGCTGATGCTTTTCTGGGGGAACCTGCACCCGGCGGTCATCATGGGTCAGGCGCTGTTGCTGGGGGCCATCGCCTCGGAGTGGTTGTCGTACCTTCGTGGCCACGCTCCTGGCTCGATGGTTCGACGATTGACGTGGTGGTGCGGGCTGGGGTTGGCGGCGTCGATGGCGGCTCCGGATCCGATTGGGCGGCTGCTGTACCCATTTTCCCCCGAGTTGAGGCACCCGGCCCAGCAGCTCTTCCGCGAGATTCGACCGCCGTGGAGTCACCTGGGCCAACCGCCATTCGTCATCGAATTCGCCCTGCTGCTGGGGGGGCTGTTCGTCTTCGTGTTGTGGCGGAAGCGGCGACAACTTCACCTGTGGGAGTGGGGGTTGCTGTCGGGCGTGACGCTCTTGGCCGCCACGGCGACTCGGGGCCTGATCGATTGGCTGGTGATCACCGCTGCCTATGCCGTGCCGCAACTTGGCCCGCTGTTCACCGCCTTTGCGAAGCGGCGAACCGCAGCCGCTCGCTTTCTGCTGCGCTGGGAACGCCTGGCGAAACGGATGTTCGCGGGGCCATTGCTGAAGCCGCAACTTGGCTGGCTGGGGGCAGGCTTGCTCGCTTTGAGCGTTTTCACGCTGTCGCCTTGGGCCGACCGGACGCCGAACGCCGAGCACCCCCGCTGGCCGACAGCCGCCGCCGATTGGATCGCAGCGGGCAATCTGCCGACTCCGCCGCCGTGGAACATTTTCTCGGGAAGCGATGAGGGTTCGTATTTGTTGTGGCGGCTGCCGGGGCAAGCACGAGTCTACACCGACACCCGCGGGTTTTATTACCCCGGTGATCTCTTGTTCGATAGTTATTATTTGCCCGGGGCCGACGCCGAATGGCCCCAACGGTTGGATCGCGTGCTGGCGCGTGGCACACAATACTTCCTGCTTCGCGTCGATTCACCGTGGTGGGACATCCTCCAAGCGCACGGAGCGGTCCCGCTCTACCTCGACGCACAACACGTCATCTTGACCGCGGAGCAAGTGCAGTCGGCGGTGGAGTCGTGGAAGCGGCAGACCCAATTGGCAGCACGACGCTGATGCCCGGCCCCCGGGGTTCAGCCAAGACGTTTGCCGGGCTACGCATACAACGTCAATCATCCAACCCGCCCCGCGAGAGCACCCGATGAATCTGCACGGCATCATTCCCCCCATCGTGACCCCGATGAAGGACAACGAAGACGTGGACCTTGATCGCCTGCGCTGGCTGATCGACCACCTTTTGGCGCGGGGCGTTCACGGCATCTTCGTGTTGGGCACCACCAGCGAGTTTTACGCCTTGGACGAAAGCGAGAAGCAAGCGGTGATCGCGACGGCGGTGGCCCATGTCCGTAAACGGGTGCCGGTGTTGGCGGGCACCGGGGCCGAAACCACGCGCGAGGCGGTTCGGTTGTCGCGGATGGCGGAGCGGGAGGGGGCCGACGCCGTCTCCGTCATCACCCCTTACTACATTTCGCCGAATCAAACCGAGATCGCGGACCACTACCGCCGGATCGCCGAAAGCATCTCGATTCCAGTGCTGCTGTACAACAACCCCTCGGTGACGGGCGGACTGAAAATCGAAGTAGAGACGTGCGCGCGGCTGGCGGAGGTTCCGAACATCATCGGCATGAAAGACTCAGCCGGCGATTTGCAGACGCTGATCGAATTCATCCGGGCGACTCCGCAACCCCGCTTTGCCGTGTTCCAGGGAAGAGATACGTTGATCCTCCCCGCGTTGCAATTCGGCGCCCGGGGTGCGGTGGCGGGGACGGCGAACATTGCCCCGGCCGAGTGCGTGGGGATTTACGAGGCCTTCCGCCGGGGAGACCTCACGTCGGCCCAGGAAAAGCAACTGAAGCTCAGCCCGCTGCGGATCGGCCTGGCGATGGGCACGCCCCCCGGAACGGTGAAGGCCGCCATGAACCTGTTGGGCATGCAAGTCGGCCCCAGCCGTGCCCCAATCGCTCCGCTGCCGCCCGAGAAGCTGGACAAGCTCCGCGGCATTTTGCGGCACATGGGCCTGCTGAACTAGCCGCGGCTGCCCCGCTCACGGACCCTCACCCCCGGTCTGCCGCGCGGATCACCGCGTGCCATCAGCCGGCACCGCCTTACCCATCTCCCGCAAACGTTGCTGATACCGTTCGTACAGTTGGGTGTGTTTGCTCGTCGGCGGATAGGGCTTGCCATCGACGAACAGTCCCAACACTTGCGTCGAAGCTTGCAGGATGTCGCCGTTGGTAATGACCAGATTGGCCCGTTTCCCCAGGTCGATGGAACCGAGTTGGTCGGCCAAGCCGAGAATCTGAGCGGGGTATATGGTGACGGCTTTTAAACCTTCCTCGGGCGGCAAGCCATAAGCGACGGCCATCGCCGCTTCATATGGCAGATTGCGCGTGTTGCTCGCCCCCCCGGAGCGGATGCAGAAGCGCACACCGGCGGCGTGCAGCTTGGCGGCACAGGCGAACGGAGCGTCGTACGGATCATACAACTCGGTCGGCAAGGACATCACCGGGCCGAGGATGACCGGGATCTCGCGCTTCTTCAATTCCGGTGCGACACGCCAAGCGTCGATGGCCCCGGCGAGGATGACCTTCAACTTGAGATCGTCGGCCAATTTCAACGCTTCCTCGATCTCGATCTTCTTTCGCGCTGAGATGACCAACGGCTTCTCGCCTTTGACGTAGGGCAACAGCGCCTCGAAGCGGGGGTTGACGGGCAAGTCGGGTGAGACCTTCCGGGCGGCGTCGTAAGCGGCGGCTTGCTGGAATAGCTCTTTCAACCGACGGATTTTCTCCTCCCGCTGCCGACGTTCCAAGGCCCGGGCCGCAAACGGCGAATTCGGATGGGAGATGAACCGACCGTGGCCGCCATCCGCGGGAAGGTCCAGATGCATGGCAAACGGATCGAGGACCGTCATTTCCCGCGCAGTCCACCCGGCGAGGTTCAGCACTGCCGATTGTCCGGCGAGCAAGCCGCCCATGGGCCGCGTCACCACCGTCAGCACGCCGTTCGCGCGAGTGACGGGAATCAATTCCGAGTCGGGATTCACCGCCGTGCTGGCCCGCAGGTCCGGCTGGAAATCGCCGCCTTCCACATAATCCTGCGTCTCGCGCGCGGAGCCTAGCTCGATCAAGCCCAGCACGGTCCCGGCGTCGATCATCCCGGGAAACAGGTGCAACCCTTTCAGCGAAATTGTCCGTGTTCCCTCCGGCAAGGCCAAGTCGTGCGGCTTCGTCTGATCCACGACCGCAGCAATTTTTCCTTGGTGGATCAGTACCCCGGCCGATTCAATGGTCGATCCATCGCCCCGATGGAGGGTCACGTCGGTGAGGAAGTAGGTACCCGCGGGGTTGGCCGCGATAGGCGGAAGTTGCGGGACCGGCTTGGCCGGCGATACCTGTGCCGGTGCGAAAGGTTTCAACTCCGAGCTGCGTTCAAAATAAATCTCGCCGTCGATGATGGTCATTTCGACCCGGCTGAAACTGTTCAGCGGGTGGCCATTGAAAATCACGAGGTCTGCGTCCTTGCCGACCTCGATGCTGCCGATCCGCCGCTCCAGCCCCAGTTGCTTGGCACCGTTCAGCGTGATGGTTTTCAGGGCCTCGGTCTCGTCCATCCCGCCGTACTTGATCATCTTGGCGGCTTCCTGATCCATGTGCCGCATCAATTCATGGCTGTCCGACTTCAGGCAGACACCGGCGCCTGCGGCATGCAAGAGGGCGGCGGCATAGGGGATGGCGTCGTAAGCCTCGATCTTGTAGGCCCACCAATCGCTGAACAGGCTGCACCAGGCGCCGTGGGCCGCGATCTCCGGCGCGACCTTGTATCCCTCCAACACGTGTTGCAGCGACTTCACTTTGACGCCGAACTGATCGGCCACCCGCAGCAACATCAGGATTTCGTCGGCACGGTAGCAATGGCAGTGGATGTGCAATTGCCCTTCGAGGATGTCGGCCAGAGCTTCGAGGCGGAGGTCTCGGCGAGGTTCGAGCTTTCCGGCGGGATTCTGCCGATAGTCGTACCACAGTTTGCGATAGGCCTGGGCCTCGCTGAAGGCGCGAACCAGCACCGCCTCGACGCCCATGCGGGAATTGGGGAAGCGGCCATCGGTCCGTTTGACGTTTTCGCCCAAGGCGAATTTGACGCCGCGAGGAGCATCGGCGATGAGCATGTCCGCGGGGCGAGCCTTGTACTTGAGTTTAATGACGGCATCCTGCCCGGCGATGCAGTTGGCACTGCCGTGCAACAGCCGCGCCGTGGTCACGCCCCCCGCCGCCCCTCGATAAGTGGATACGTCGTCGCTGTCCACGACGTCGCGGACCCGCACTTCGGGGACGATAGATAGCGAAAACTCGTTGACGCCCCCTTCGATGGCGAAGTGGCTGTGGGTGTCGATGATCCCTGGCATGACGAACATGCCCGGGGCCTCGATGAGATGATCGTGCTTCACGTCGGGGCGAGCCGGGCCAACGTACACAATCTTCCCCTGAGCAAACTCCACCTCGCCGCTCGGGATCGGCGGCCCGGCCACAGGCAGGATGGTCGCCCCGCGGATGATGCCATTGCCACCCAACTTCCGCGTGGGTCGACGATCGACGTCGAATTCCGTGTCCCGATCCGGACCCTGCCGCTGCAATGGTTTGACCTCGGCGATTTCGGGCAGCTTCGCATTCGGGTCGCGGGGCTTGGCCTCAAACTCGAACCGCACGCCGTCCGCGAAGACCGATCGGACGACCGCGCCGGCTTCGTGAATTTCCCCGTCCATGAGTACCAGGTGCGCGGGCCTCCCTTTCTCAACTCGCCCCAGGTGCGAGACGCCCAGGATGTCGGCGGCACTCGTCGTCAGCGCGGAGAGAAGTGCCTCGGCTGGCAGTTTCAAAGCCAGCAATTTCCGCAGGTTGTTCTGGAACGACTCCCACGGCTTGTCCCCACCTTGCCCCGACGTGCTCAAAGCGAACTTGACCCCCTCTCGGAGCAACACCAGGGCGGGCTCCATCTGTTCCCTTTCCTTGAACCTTTGATCGTACTTGGCGCGTTGCGGCCAGTTCTTCTCCGCCTCGGGGTTCGGATCGCGGAAATTGATGCGGAGGATGACCGGGACGTTCTTGGCCTTGAGCACATCGACGACCTTGAACGCCTCGCGGCCGCCGAAAATGATCGGACGAATCGAGAACTCCTCGGCCAGGGCCAATCCGCGGAGGATCTCGTCGGCGGTATCCGCCTCGATGACCCACGGCAGTTTGCGCTCGAGGACCGGGGCGAGGGCTTGCAGGGCCGGATCCCATGGGGGTTGACGTCCTTGTCGGCCGTTCTGCTCGTAACTCTGCCACCAGCGTTGGTAATGCTCGGCGTCCAGAAGCATCTGCCGGACGTGAGCGACCTCCCCCATGCGAGAGCGGGGATATTCGCTGCCCGGCACGCTGAGGAATCCGCCATGAAGGGCGACCGGCGAGCGGACGATCGTCTCCCGCGAAGATCGCCCGCTGAGGCTAATCAAGGCGCTCTGCCCGGCGAGGTAGCCGCCCTCGGGTGCCACCAGGTGCGCGGTGAAGCCGAGCCGACGCCACTGGGCCGCCTGGTCTTCGTCGCGCAAGGCGTTCGAGGTGACAAACTCCGGCGTGAGTCCCTTGCGGTGGTCTGGCTTGGTATTCGCGAGTGCCTCGGCGGCAAAATCCTCCGGAGCCGGCGGCCCCCCCAGGTTCCGC
>JAOAAM010000731.1 GCA_026418875.1 Gemmataceae bacterium
CCCCTCGGATGTCGGCCCCCGCGTCGAGCAGGCGGGAGGCAAAGCTGTGCCGCAGTGTGTGGGGGCTGGTGCGCTGGTCCAACCCAGCGATGGCCAGATAGCGCTCCAACAGCCGCGCGACGCTCCGGGTCGTCAAACGACCGCCCCGCCGATTCAAAAAAACCGCCGGTTGGTTTTTGAATCGAGGCCCCAAGTTGGCTCGGGCTTGTAGCCAATCGCGAATGGCACGTTGGGCTGGTTCCCCCAGAAGAGCTAATCGCTCCCGACGGCCTTTCCCCCGTGCCGTGATTAACCCCGCCTCCAGGTCCAAATCATCGAGATCGACAGCAACCAACTCCGAGACCCGCATGCCGGTCGAGTAGAGCGTCTCCAATATGGCGCGGTCACGGCGGGCAAAAGGATCGTCTCCTTGTGGCGCATCCAACAGCCGGCTAATCTCTTCTTGCGTGAGGAAATGGGGGAGTTTCTTGTCCTGTCGCGGTGCGCGAAGTCCGTCGCATGGATTGGAGGCGAGCCGACCGTGTCGACACAGGTAGCGGAACCAAGAACGGATGGCGGCGAGTCGGCGGGCGATGGTCGTTTTTGCGTATCCCTGCTCGACCAACCAGGCGAGGTAGGCCCGAACCATGCGGGTCGTGATTTGCTCGACGCTTGCTTTCGACCCGAGCTTCTCGGTGAAGAAAAGCACGGCTTGAGTCAAGTCTTCTCGGTACGACTTGACCGTGTGAGCCGAAGCGTTCCGCTCCAGTCCCAGATGGCGCAGGTATTCAGCCAATGCCTGATCCATTCCAACCGGCCGTCATACTCGGGATTCGGCGGGCGGCTCGTCGGCGGCGGTCCTTCCTTGCTCCCGGGCCTTGGCCGTCAACTCGGCCACATCCAGCCAACTGAGGCTTAAGCGAGGATTTGCGGCATCGTCGCGAAATGCGTTGACCAAGTCGGTACGGCTCACGTCGTCGTAAACGTAAACGTACCGCTCGTTCCCCTTGATCAGGGCCAGGACGTTGAGGTCGCGGCGCACCGGGTTCCCTCGCATGAAGCCGTCCCTGGCGAAGCCTTGTGGGGGAAATCCGACGCTGGAAGGTATCGGTTTTAGTGTCGAGAGCATTTAAGAACTTACGCTCGATTTCCCGGCGCTCTCTCCGTCCCCGGTGAATGACTCGCAGAATTGGGTCGCACGATTCGTTCGGCAGCGTTTCTTAGATCGTCCCTTTTTACCCCCGTCCCCCAGTTGACCGCGTCGGGCCCCACGATGCGCGATCCGCTGCCGCTGATATGGCGAAACCAAGGGCAAGGGCAGGGGAGACGAGTCGCAACCAGGGCCTGTCTTGATTCGTCTTGCCGCTTGTGGCTGCGGCTTGTTCTAATAGACGCCGCTTACCCATTTCACGACAGGGAGGTCGTGTCATGCGAACGGCGATTGTCATCCCGGCTCGTTACGGTTCAACAAGGCTGCCGGCGAAACCCCTGCTTCGGTCTACCGGCAAATACCTGATTCAGCACGTGTACGAGCAGGCTTGCCGATCCCGGCGGGCAAGGTACGTGATGGTGGCGACCGACGACACCCGGATTGCCGCGGCTGTCGAGAGTTTCGGGGGCAATTACGTCCTCACGCGAGCCGATCACGCCAGCGGCACCGATCGAGTCGCGGAAGTGGCCGAACATCTCGACGTCGACATCGTCATCAACGTGCAAGGCGACGAGCCGGAAATCGACCCCGAAGCGATCGACCTCTTGCCGGAGCTATTGGAAGATGATCCCCGCTCGCCGATGGCGACGCTTGCGACACCGATTCGCTCACTCGAACAATGGCGTGATCCGAATTGCGTCAAAGTCGTTTGCGACGACGAGGGCCGGGCGATGTACTTCAGCCGGGCACCGATTCCTCACGTTCGAGACGGCGAGCCGGATTTGTCCGCCACCCCGCCCCGACTTTTGCAGCACCTGGGAGTGTACGCTTACCGTCGAGACTTTTTACTCCAGCTGGCAGCGACGCCCCCGACTCCTTTGGAGAGTCTGGAGAAGCTAGAACAACTGAGGGCTTTGGCGATAGGGAGTAGAATTCGAGTAGGTATTGTGGCGAATTCGAGTTGCGGCGTGGACACCTTGGCGGACTACGAAGGGTTCGTTCGGAGATTCCGTCAGCAGCGACGAAGTCTGGCGGCATGAGAGCGCGACACGAATTGGCCAGCCGCTTGGCGGGCGATATAGTGACCGGAGGCAAAAGCCACGAAGCCCGCGGGATGCCCCCGTGGGCTTTTGTCATTTCCAGATGCTGTGGGGAAGGAAGGATCGATGGCCAAACACGTCTTCGTGACGGGGGGAGTCGTCAGTTCGTTGGGGAAGGGGATCACCAGCGCCTCGATCGGTTTGTTGCTGGAGCGTCGCGGACTGCGAATCCGACTGCAAAAATTCGACCCGTACATCAACGTGGATCCCGGCACGATGAGCCCGTACCAACACGGAGAGGTTTACGTCCTGGACGATGGCTCCGAGACTGATCTCGACTTGGGACATTACGAGCGGTTCACCAACGCCAAGCTGGATAGCGATTGCAATTACACGACGGGCCGCATTTACAAGACGGTCATCGAAAAAGAGCGTCGAGGCGAGTACAAGGGAAAAACTGTTCAAGTCATTCCACACATTACCAACGAGATCAAAGCAGCGATTGCCCGCATGGCCACCCCGGAGGTGGACGTCGTCATCACCGAGATCGGCGG
>JAOAAM010000749.1 GCA_026418875.1 Gemmataceae bacterium
TTGAACAAGACCACCTGTCCATCGGAGCTGCCGCGAGAGCACAAAGCTTGGGCCGCAGCGAGTGGATTGGTGTCCGTGGGTTGACCGTCGGTCAAGTTCAAAACCATGGGGGGATAACAATCGGGAAACTGGTCCAAAAAACCGTCCAAGATCGTCGCAGCACGCTCCAGCGCCTCGCTCATCGGCGTCCCCTTGGCGGTCCGCGGCTCAAACCAGATCGGGAATTTCACCGTTTGCACTACCAAACCGCCCGTGCCGTCCTCGATTTGGCGTTTCCGCTCTTCGACCCGGAGGGGATGATTGGCAACGCGGCTGATCGGAACGAGATCCTCCCCGCTCAATGCCCCGCGAAATCCCGATTGGACCTGCCCGCCGTAGGTGATGATTCCAACATGAAAATAATCCCGCACTCCCTCGGCCTTGGCACATTTCAGAACCAGGTTTTGCAGCAGGCGATTAATCGCGTCGGCCACGCCCTCGGCTTTCTTTCGCTCCGGTTGCAAGCCAAACGGGCGATTCATGGACGTCGATTGATCAACCAGAATCAGGATGCAGGTCGGGTTGCTGCGGCTAATCTCGGCGTTGTGGGACATGATCGAGTCGCCTTGGATCCGCGGTCCAAAGATGTTCCGCTCTCATCCGAGTTTCTGACCCCAAGAGACCTCGACCGGAGAGCCGACGGCCAAGATGGTCGACAGAGGTTGTTGCCCTTGCAGGATTGCCCACTCCGGTCCGTAGAGCTTGGACCAATCCAGATCGATCTCATATTCAGCGATCGGGTAGACTGCCCAAGTGGGGTGCTGGACATGATAACGCATCAACCGTCCTCGAACCACGCCAAAACCCCACTGAAGTTCTTTGAAAAAATGTTCCAGGGAATCGGAGGAAGGGACCACGGATGGTTTGCTGCCGACGGCGCGCAAGCGATGGGTCCGGCGATTCATCTGAACGCGATGTTCAACTTCAATCGAGTGCTCCGTTTCTCGAACGTGGTTCGTCATGGGGGTGGCGAGGTACGGCTCGTGGTAGAGGGTGCGGGCCAGCCAAGCCACAAGCCTCTTCGGCACCAGCTCCCGAATGAACATCACGCCGCGCAGATCTCCATAGCGGACGTAGAAGCGGAGGTTCAATTCGGGGAAGTTGCGATACCCGGGCCAGGGGATGCCGAAGACCCGCGTGTCCAGGAAGTCGAAAGCCACGAGGCTGGCGAAGCACTGCCCATCGCGGCGATCGAGATCCAGACCGGGTGCGAGCCGGGGCTTCAACAACGCCTCGGGGACGGCGTAAGTCGCGAGAAACAGGTTGGCCCAGCGAGCCGTCAAAAACTTCATTTTCTCGCCCCGGTTGATGCGACCACAACCTTGTATCCTTGATTTTGTAGGGACGGAGCAATTCGCGGGTGGGGATGACATGCCATTCGAAACCGTCGTCGGACTGGAAGTCCACGTTCAGTTGTTGACGAAGACGAAATTGTTTTGTGGTTGCCGGAACGAGTTCGGCCTGCCACCGAACACTGCCACCTGCCCCGTGTGCCTGGGGTTGCCGGGAGCGTTGCCGGTGATGAATCGGCGGGCAGTGGAACTGGCATTGCGGGCGGCCCTGGCGCTCAACTGCCGTATCGCTCGATTCACCAAATGGGATCGCAAGAACTACTACTACCCAGACCTGCCGAAAAATTACCAGATCAGCCAATACGACCTTCCCCTGAGTCGGGATGGCTGGCTGGAGATCAACGTGGCCCCAGATCCGCGAAAAGCCTACCAGGCGAAGCGTGTCGGGATCATTCGCGCCCACTTGGAGGAGGACGCCGGAAAACTGTTGCACGACGAGAGCGGCGGAGGCGGCGATACGCGGGTGGATCTGAATCGTGCCGGGACGCCGCTGCTGGAAATTGTCAGTCGGCCCGAGATCCACTCTCCAGCCGAGGCTGTCGCCTACGTTCAGGAACTACGATTGCTGTTGCGCGAGATCGGCGTTTCTGATTGCGAAATGCAAGAGGGCAGCCTGCGTTGTGACGCGAATGTGAACATCCTGTCTCTTATACACATCT
>JAOAAM010000071.1 GCA_026418875.1 Gemmataceae bacterium
CCACCACGCTGCACCAACGCCGCACCAACGCCGCCCCTCCCTGCCCGGCTGCACCTCCTTGCATGGGAGCGGCCCTCCATTTACGATGAGGTCGGAGTGCTCGGCACCAAGTCAGGAGGCAAGCCCATGCCCTTCGATTGGGAGTCGATTGTCCATCCCTTCGCCCACCCCACGCCGTTATCGGTGGCGGCAAGTCTCGCCCTGTTCGCCCTCACCTTGGGATTACTGGAGCGATTTTTCGCCCCCCGGCAGCGTGAAGCCACGGGGCCACGCAGCCGCTGGCTCGACCTGCTTTACTGGTTTTTCACCCCCCTTGTCACCAAATTCATCACCATCTCGGTCCTGGCCCGGCTACTGGCTTGCATCTTCGGGCAGTCACTCGAGGAACTTGAATCGTACCGTAACCACGGTGGGTCGGCCCAACTGCCCCTCGGACTGCAAGTCGGACTGGTCCTTCTCCTGGGCGATTTCATTCACTACTGGGTTCATCGGCTGTTCCATGAACTGGACTTTCTCTGGCCCGTCCACGCTATCCACCACAGCCCCACGGAACTCGACTGGTTCAGTTCCATGCGGATGCACCCACTGAACGATCTGGTGACGCGCGTGGCACAGAGCCTGCCGTTGTACTTGCTCGGGTTCTCCTTGGAAGCGATCTTGCTGAGCGTGCCGATTGTGTCGCTGGTCGTCATCGTGAGCCACACCAATGTACCGTGGACCTTTGGCCCCCTCCGTTGGGTGATCGTCAGCCCGGTGTATCATCAATGGCACCATAGCAGCGAGCCGGAGGCCCTCGACAAGAATTACGCCGGCATGTTCCCCATCTGGGACGTCCTCTTTGGCACGAGTTACCTGCCGCACGGACGACTCGCCTGCCGCTTCGGCTGCAAAAGCGACCAGCCCCCGGAACATTTAGCCGGGCAGTTGGTTCACCCATTCAAAGTCTGGACACAGATGGTCCGACAACATTCGATGCCGACCGTCCCGCCGACCCTGATTCCGGGAACCGAAAAATGACTCGCCGACGCATCCACCTTTGCTGCGTTTTCGTGATTGGGATCTGCTGGCCCACCCGGGCTGACGATCAGGGCTTCGTCCCGCTCTTTCCCGAGGACGGGCCGCCGAAGGGCTGGTTGGTCACCGAATGGAGCGACCTTGCCCGTCCGGCTCCTGACTCTGTCGCTTGGGTCGTTCGCGATGGTGTCCTGCACTCCCCACCGCAGCGGGGAACTTGGCTCGTCTCGGAACGGCAGTACGACGACTTCATTTTGGAGTTCGAGGTGAAGCTCACCGAACGTGGCAACTCCGGCGTCGCCCTGCGGGCTCCGCGGCGCGGCGACCCTGCCTTCGACGGCATGGAACTGCAAATCGCCGACCTCCGCTACAACCCCCAGGCGAAAGACTCGGAACTCACCGGTGGCATCTACCGCGCCATCGCCCCACGCAAGCAGGTGTATCGCCCCACGGAATGGAACTCCGTCCGCATCGAACTGCGGGGGACTCACTTGAAAGTCATCGTCAACGGCGAACTCGTTCAGGACGTGGATTTGTCCCGCTTCGATCAGCCGGTCCAACGACACGACGGCACCGACGCCCCTCCGATCAAGGACCGTCCACGGAAAGGGCACATCGGGTTTCAGCACTTGAGCCGAAACAACGAGCCGGTCGCTTTTCGCAACGTTCGCATCAAAGAATTGAAATGATCCGGCCATTTTCCAGAGTCAGCCGCCGGGAGACGCTCCGGGGCAACTCTTCCTCTCGATGCGTCACGAAGAGCAGGGTTTGCGATGGACGCAGCCGGGTATCCAACCAGGAGCGTAAAAGTTCGATCTTGAACAGGTCCAGTCCTTGGAACGGTTCGTCCAGGATGAGTAGCTCCGGTGATTTGACCACGGCCCGGGCAAGCAACATGAGCCGTTGCTCCCCCGTCGACAGCTGCTGAAAAGGACGCGAGGCAAGATCGGTCAATCCCCATTCTTCGAGCAAAGCCTTGGTTTGAAGGGTCTGCATTTCCGAGAGGGGCCGGGGGTGCAGGACGTCGAACCATCCCGTGCCGACGACATCGAAGGCCGAGGGATTCGTCGTGAAATACAGGTGCAATTCGGGTGAGACGAGACCGACTTTGGCTTTGACGTCCCAGATCGTCTCGCCGCTGCCGCGTCGTCGGCCGAACAACCACACCTCGTTGCTGTACGCCTGAGGATGATCGCCGCAGAGCAGGCTCAGGAGCGTGGACTTGCCCGCCCCGTTTGGTCCCAAGATGGCCCAGCGTTCGCCCCGATGAACACACCAATCGACGTGGGTCAAAATGTGCGTGGCATGATACGCCACGTCCACCCGGCGCAGTTCAATGATGGGTTCTTTCAGCGTCGCTTTGGCGGAATCCGTGACTTCCCAAACCGCAGCCGAATCGTCGCTTGCACCGGGGAGCGAACTCGCCGCAGTCGATGGCCCCGAAAGCGATAAAACCCGTTGAACCCAAGCGGGCACCTGGTGGTCACTCGTGAGCAGGAGCAATCGCTCCCCCTGCCGGACTAAGTCGCCCAGGAGTTGCGACAGCTGAGCGCGCCCCTCGCGGTCGAGTCCGAGGAATGGCTCATCGAGGATCAGCAAGCGTGGCTGGCTGAGCATCGCCCGGGCGATTCGCGCTCGCCGCATCTGACCGTTGCTCAACTGGATCAACGATTGCTGCCGGCGGGATTCGATCCCCAGAGCGTCGGCGACGGCTCGAAGCCGGGATTCATCCGCCGGGGTGCCGCTCCGCAAAAACTGGTCCAGCGTGATGTCGTCGTGTGGCTCGACGAAATGAAACCGCTGCTGGTAGTAATGCCGGTGGTAAGTGAACCGCCGCGACTCTTCCCGGAAAGGGACGTACTCGATGACGCCGGAGGGCAGCATCGCGGAGAGATCGGCAAGCATCGGCCATTCGACGGTGCCTGCTTGCGGTCGAATCTTCCCGAGCAGCAATTGGGCCAGGGTCGTTTTTCCGCTGCCGGTTGGCCCGACGACGGCCCAGCTTTCGCCATCGCGGAAGGTCCAGCTTAACCGATCGAACAGCCGACGCCGGGCAGGCCGATCCAGAACGACATCGCGGAGGCGGATCAACTCCCTCATGCGGTTGATGATAGGCAAACAGGCGGGGACGCTCGGCAGTGGGCGACGCCGTGCGCACGTTGCGACCCGCCGAAGACAGCACCTCGCGCGTCAGGAGATTTCCCGAATTCGGACGTCGTTCGAGGTGCCGACCAGCGTGTTGTCGTTGCTCGGACCGAAGATTGTGGGGATGATCGACCCGCCGACCTTGACGAAACCGACCTGCTGCGCAACGAAGCCGAAATGATCTCCCGCGGCCGCGGTTCCTGTGACCTGACCTCCGATGACGATGCTGTTGATTTTGGAGGTGATGTGCGGCTCGTCCTTGACGCCGATCCCGGAGATTTTCGTGTCGTCGGCGTCGCCGAACCAGCCATTGGTGGACACCGCCCCTGCCGCCACGCTGGAGGCTGTCCAATGGCCCGCGACGAAGATGGTGCCGATTTGGGCATCGGCGTTGGTGGGGTTGCCGTTGGTATCCCAACCGGCCAAAACCAAGCCCCAATCGACATTCCCCCGCACGATCAGCGTGCCGATGGACACGCTGGACAGGGCGGTCGGCTCGACGAAGCCTCCCGCGCGAATGACGGCGAGGCTGTTGCTTTGCCCCTGGATGTTCTTCCCCACGAGGATGCTGCCGATCTCCTGACGGGCGCTGATCAGGCCATTGTCGACAAAAATGCCGGTCGTGTTGTTGGTGCCCGAGATAAACGATTGCCCGATCGTGATTTGATGAATCCGCCCGCCGCTCACGATCGCACCGCTGAGCGTCAGATCAGCACTGCCGCTGGCGCTGCCGCCGATCAGGTTCTTCCCGATGGCGATGGTTCCCATGCTGAGGTCGGAGGAAATGCGGCCGCTGCCGCTGCTCGAGCCGCCCAGTAGCGAGCCGGCGATGCGCACCCCGGCGATGGTCATCTCCGACTCGACCACACCCGAGTTCGTGCCGGTGGCACCGACCACGTCGCCGAG
>JAOAAM010000045.1 GCA_026418875.1 Gemmataceae bacterium
TCGTCGGCAGCGTCAGATGTGTATAAGAGACAGCATCCTCCACAGCGTGGCAAAACAGCCCTGTTCGCCGTCGTCCCGCCACCTCCCAAGTTGCAACTGCCCCGCTTCCAAGGCAAACTGAAAACCATCCTCGGACACTGCCGCAAGCTCCTCGACGATGCGGGCGTCTCGGTCGATCAGTTGTTGGATGAACTTCGGGCGAAGCTGTCCGCCACCCCGGTCGTGGTTGCGGAACCGGCACGGGGAGTGATTGCCCCAGCCGATCAGGCAACGACAGCCGATCTGGCAGCGCGAGCCGATCAGGCAGCGCCAGCCGACCGAACCGCCTCCGCCGACCAGGCAGCCCCAGCCCGCCGGCCGGCCCCAGCCGACCGACCCGTCCCGCTACCCGACGACGAGTTAAGGCATCTCATCCTCACGGCGGTGGCCCACGACCCGGTCGTCTCCGTGGCCCAGCTTCGCTCCGAGATGCCCGCGGAGTACCGTGGCGAAATTTTCGATCGCACGGTACTGCGACTCGCGGACGAAGGGAAAGTGATCCTCAGCCAGGATGTCGATCCATCGCAACTCACCCCGGAACAACAAGCTCAAGCCATTAGGGATGGGGTCAACGTCCTTACCACCATCAGCCGAGGAACTCGCCCATGACCCACGACTTCTCGACTTGGGAAAACCCTTTCGTTCACCACAAGGTGGATGACACGCTGACAGTGCCCCCGGGCGACGTCTCCTATCTCCACGCGGATATTGTCGCTCGCTGCTGCCAGATCATCGAACAGGCTCGGCAGAGCCAGAGCAGCCAATCGCTGTTAGTGGTCGGCGAGGCGGGCAGTGGCAAGTCGCACCTGCTGGCGAAACTGCGGCAACGGCTTCGATCCCGTGACGATATCGTCGTCCTCGGGATCCGCCTTGGGGGAATCTATGCCGGGAGGCTGTGGCGGCAGATCCGTGAACGGTTCGTCGAGGAACTGCTCCATCCTTATCCCCCACAAGACGGCGGCGGTCATGGCTTGCTGCGAATCCTCAAAAATCGCTTCCCCGACTGGCAGCATGACGCTCGGCAGCGTTTGGGAAACTTCATCGGCATCTTCAATCCCTCCGCCAGAATCCCTTCAATCGAAAAGTCTCTCGACGAATTCTCGCAGATTTGCCCGTTGGATCCGGCCCTGCGCTCCATGCTGCCGAAGTTGTTCGACGAGTCGCAAGCGACCGCGGCTCGAGACTGGCTCCAGGGCAAAATGCTGTCCGAGGAAGATAGCCAGCGGCTGGGGATCGACGACAACTCGCCGGACGAGGAGGATGAGGAATACGCCGCCGAGCAGATCGTCCGCTCGTTGCTCCGCCTGGCGGGGTATCCCGCGACCCACAAGGGCAAGCCGACGGTGCTCGTCCTGTGTTTCGACGAGGTGGAAGGTTTGCAGACGCACTCCGAGGAGTCCTTCGTCCTCCGCCGTTTCGCCAGCATCGTGACCGACGTGTTGGCGGAATCCGGCCCCCGCGCTGTCATCACCTTCGTTCGACCCAGAATTTGGGAAGAGCGGTTCAAACGGGCGATCGAAGTCTCGCATCAGCAAAAGTTGGCGCAACAGGTTGAGCAAATCCCGCCGCTCAACGGCGATCAGGCCCGGCGGGTGGTCGAGGCTCGTCTGGCGGCGTGGAAGGGGAAGCCCTTCGGCTCCGACCCCTACTTCCCCATCGGCCGCGACTTCGTCGATTCGCTCTATCAAAAACATCGCTACAACCTCACGCCCCGGTTGCTCATCATGGCCTGCCAAGACGAGTTCGAGTATCGTCGGCGGGTGTTGGACAGCGTCGGCGACGGTCTTCCCTTGGGCAGGTCCCCAAGTAACTTGCTGGAGGGTCTGCTGCTGAACCTGTGGGAGGACCGGTGCGAGCAATTCACCCGGAGACTTGGCGACCTGCCATTCGATTCCGTACTAGGAGTGTCGCTGCCGTGGCTGGCCGGACACTGCCAAGGGGCCTTCGTCCTGTGCGACGACCTGCCCCGTCCGATGGGCGACATCAACTTTGTGTTCCGCAAGAGGCGTGCCGCCGCCACGCTCGGCATCAGCTTCTGCAATCACCCCCCGCGTTCCCTGTGGCGCCGGTTGGATCGGCTTCTGAAACAGTGGGAAAAGCATCGTGATCGTTTGCTGAGCGAGTTGATCCTGCTGCGGCTCAAAATCACCCGGACGACGGAGCAGGGACAACTGCGGCTCGATCGGCTGGCATCCGCCGGCGTCCGCATCATCTATCTGGAGAATCAACAATTCGTCGAATTGGCGGCGTATCAGGATTTGTTGACGGCAGCGCACCAAGGCGACTTGACCTACCCGGACGGCCGACTCATCGACGAAACCAGCTTCTCGAAGTGGGCACAACAACAATTGTCGCCATCCGTGAAAGAATTAGTCGACGCGCTATTCGGTTCCACTCAGCCCGCGGAGATCTCGCCTGTGGCACTGCCGACTTCGCAGGGGTTGACCTCGGCATGAGCCTGCCAACGGAGCACGACCTGCACGACCCCGATCACCTGATCTATGCCGGCCTGCTGGGCTTCGCTGCCATCGCGGTTATTGAGCTGAGCGATACCACGGCATGGAGCGAGGGACTGCAAGTCGCCTTTGTCGCGTTTGCGTTGGCCATCCCCTTGTTGGTCGTCGGCTGGGTGGAGGCGCAGACACGATCCGTGAGCGGCTCCCAAGCGATGTTCGGCTGGCGTGCTCGGGCGGGATGGTTGGGCAGCCTCTTGGTTTTCGTGGGGTTGCTCGCGGTGCTGTGGCATTTCGCTGCGGCCTTGGCCATCGGCTTTGTCGTCTTGAGCGCGATCCTGTTTTTGTTGAGTCGGCTCCGGTGATGATGGCGCTTGGTGCTGCCTCGTCGCGGGGGCCGTTTCGAGGAGTCGAAACCATGCGATCTTCCCTGAGTGCGTTGGCCTGGTGCGGCGTCTGGCTGGTTGCCGCCGCGGCCGTCCCGGCCCAAGATCCGCCGCCACCCCGTGACGAGGGCAAGTGGGTGCCGCTCTTCAATGGCCGCGATCTCGATGGCTGGATCCCCAAAATCAAGGGCTTCCCCCTCGGCGAAAATCATCTCGACACGTTCCGCGTGGAGAATGGCATCCTGAAAGTCAGCTACGACAAGTACGCTCAATTCGACGGCAAGTTCGGACACCTGTTTTACAAAGACAAATTTTCCCACTACGTTTTGCGGGTCGAGTATCGCTTCGTCGGCGAACAAGTGAAGGGCGGACCCGGCTGGGCGGTGCGCAACAGCGGGGTGATGTTCCACTCGCAGCCCCCCGAGACGATGCACCTGGATCAGAATTTTCCCGTCTCGATCGAGGCTCAATTCTTGGGCGGCTTGGGCCAAGGCGACCGGCCGACTCTCGCCGTGTGCACGCCGGGAACCAACATCGTCATGAACGGTCAATTCGTCACCCAGCACTGCACCCGATCCCAGGCCAAATCCTATCATGGCGACCAATGGGTGACCGTCGAGATCGAAGTGCGAGGCTCAGGCAAGGTGCGGCACCTGATCGATGGCCAACCCGTCATCGAGTATGAACAGTGCCAGCTCGATCCGAAGGACTCCGATGGCGCGAAGCTCATCAAGGACGGCAAGCTGCTCATCGACGAGGGATGGATCGCCTTGCAGGCCGAGAGCCACCCAATCGAGTTTCGCCGGGTCGAGATCAAAGTCTTGAAGAAGTAGTCGGATCAAGCGAAGTCCAGCGGGCGGCGCCAGGCGGATTTCAATTGTTCCAGGTCGGCGTCGATGAGGATCCGTCCGCCGCTGCCGACAAGCCGCAGTCGTGGATCGGCCACCGTCCGACCGAGGCGATACAGCGGCAGGCCGTCGAAGAGCCGCTCGAATGATTCGACGGCCTCGGGCCGAACCTCGACGATGAATCGACTTGGACTCTCGCTGAACAGGCGGACGAAATCGTCGGGAGCTTCGATGCGGTGCAGTGCATCCACGTCGGCCCCGATCATGCCGGCAAAAGCCATCTCAGCCAAAGCGACCGCCAAGCCGCCCTCACTCAAGTCGTGGCAAGAACGCAGCAATCCCTGCGTGATGGCGGTGTGGATGGTGCGGAAGATGACGGGGGCTTGCAGGCGATTCACCTGCGGGACCTTGCCGCCTTTCCGACCCAACACGAGATGCACTTGCGAGCCGCCCAGCTCATCCCGCGTGGAGCCGACGAGGTATAGCCAATTCCCCGCTTCCTTGAGGTCCGCCGTCACGCAGCATCGGACATCGTGGACGAGCCCTAGGGCGGAAATGAGCAAGGTCGGAGGGATGACGATGTGCCGATCGTCGCTGCGGAATTCGTTGTTCAAGCTGTCCTTGCCGGAGATGAACGGCGTACCGTAAGCCAGGGCGATGTCGCGGCAGGCTTCGGCGGCTTCGACCAAGGAACCGAGCACCTCCGGCCGGTCCGTGTTGCCCCAGCAGAAGTTGTCGAGCAGGGCGACGCGCTGCGGGTCGGCCCCGACGGCCACCACATTGCGGACCGCTTCGTCGATGGCGGCGGCCGCCATCGCGTACGGATCCAAATCGCCGTAACGGGGATTGATGCCACAGCCCAAGGC
>JAOAAM010000119.1 GCA_026418875.1 Gemmataceae bacterium
AGCGTCAGATGTGTATAAGAGACAGGCTTTACAGGAACAAAGACCCACTATCGGGTGTTTACCGGAAAAGACACCGTTTTCGACGGGGTTGAAGGGGTGGGTTTCGCGAAGATCGTGGATGGGACGTCCGATACGTTGCTGGTCGTGGAGGCAGCCGAGTCGGTGCCTTGGACCAAGCCCGAGGAGTTAGTCTACGACCCTGAGAAGCCTCTACCCAAGCTCGGCCTGAAGGGGGGGAAGGATGCCTTCTTGGCCGCGTTCGCCGATGGTTCCGTTCGAAGGATCAAGTTGCCGGTCCCGGAAGAGACGCTGCGGTGGCTCATCACCATCAACGATGGCAACGTGATTCCGGACCTCGACAAGGAATGATCCAACGAAGCCGGGCGAAGCGAAGCCGGTTGACTCAGGACACTCCCCTGGGGTTCAGCGTAAAGGGGGAGTGTCTTGCCATCCGTGGGGCGGTGGGTACAACGCCTGAGCCATCTCCCCAGCGGATGAGTATCAGCGATGCGCGTCAAGCTACTGCCGTCGGCTTTCCCCCCGCCATTATCCGAGACGCACCAGTACCTCACAACCTACGTCATCAACGACGGTGTGGCGATCGACGCCGGAGCCTTGGGCTTGTTTGGCGGACATGAGGAACAAGCGCGGATTCGCCACGTCTTCATCACGCATAGCCACGCCGATCATGTCGCGGGTTTGCCGGTGTTTCTCGACACGGCGTATCGTGGGACGACGGACTGCGTCGTGGTTCATGGCAGTGACGCGGTCCTGGAGAGTCTGCGCCACGATTGGTTCAACGGTCGGGTCTGGCCGGATTACGAACGCTTGGCACCCAACGGCTGCCCTTTTGTTCGATTGAGTCGATTGCAACCGGGTCAGGTTGTGGAAGTCGAGGGATTGCGCCTCACCGCCGTGCCGGTGGATCACACCGTTCCCACGTTCGGTTTTCTCGTGGAGGATGCCGATACCGCGGTTGTTTTTTCGTCCGATACCGGGCCGACCAGCGAACTTTGGGAGCGGGCCAACCGGGTGGCAAATTTGAAAGCGGTCTTTCTTGAACTTTCGTTCCCGGATGAATTGGCATCGGTGGCGGCCACCTCCAAGCACCTGACGCCGAGTCTCTTTGCCGCCGAGATGCGCAAGCTCCGGCACGACGTGCGCTGGTATGCCGTTCATGTCAAACCCCGCTTCCGAGAGGCGGTCCTGGCCGACTTGGCGTCCCGACCAATTCCCGGCCTGGAGTTGATCTTGGCTGGGCACGAGTACGACCTCTGACGATCGTTTCGCTGTTGAGCCGCTTTCGAGTTGCTCTTGAGCCGCTTTGGGGCCGGTCTCGAGCTGGTCTCAAGCCGGTCTTGAGCCGCTCTCGAGTTGCTCATGGACCGCTCGTGGACCGCTTGTGGAGCGCTCCTGAACAAGTTCCGTTGACCGGGGCCACGCAGCTGACGTAGGGTATCTCGCGGGTGATCGTCTTTCACGGGAGCAGGAGGCTCATGCTCCGTCTCAGCATTGCCCAGCGTTTGGCGCTCTTGGCTGCCGCCGTCGCCCTGATCATGACACTCGTTGTGTCGCTGCTTTCCTATTGGAAAAACCGCAATGTCTTGATTGCCCACGAATTGGTTGATTTGGCCGACGAAAGCAATTTGCGCATGCACGAACTGCGGGAGGAGGCCCGCTTCTTGATGCGGGAGACACGCGAGGCCGCCGGTGCCATGCCTCGGCCCGGCGAGAGCGAGTCGGCCCGGGAGTATCTCAGGGGGGAGCGTTTTCGCCAAGCGTTGATCGAGAATTACGAGCGAATCGCACAACGGTGCGAGGAGCGTGGCCGACGGACGCCCTCGAGTTGGCTCGATCGCGAAGTCATCGCCGCCGTGTACGCACTGGAGGTGGACGGCGAAGGGGGCAGCCGATTGGTGCAGCGGCTTTGCCCGTCGATGAGTGGAAGTGCTGCCGACTCGGCCGACGCGCCCCTTGCGAGCGAGAGTTTGCAGGACTTGCAGCGCCGGTATCGAGACGCAGCGCAACGGCGTCGGCCGACGATGTCACGCCAACTCGTATCCGACCTGAAGCCGCTGTCTCGTGACGATCGCCGCCAGGCCTTTTGCATCGGATTCGAGATCCCCGGAAACGCGGGGCAAGCGGTGGGGTTGCTGGTGGTCGCCGTCGATTTCACGCGGATGGTGGAGAATCGGGCGCGGCACTCGGCCCGCCATCTGTACTTCGTCGCCGATGCCGCCGGCCGATTCCTCGTCCACCCCGACCCTGCCTTGTTGGGTCAATCCGTGCTTGAAGATCGGGACTCGAAGGGACGTGTCCGCTTCAACTTTAAGAACGTCCCCTGGGCGAGGGGCGATTCGTCCGAGGAGGACGAGCAAACGGACTCCCTGGGTGAGTCGCTGCGAACGGGAGAATTGAACGAGTCGTTGAGGTTCTGGTTTATTCGCCGACCGTACAGTCGGGGGACTCCTTTTCAACAGCCAGATCATCGAGCGGCATTGGAGTCGGAACTGGGGAAATTGCGTCAGCGTTACGAGGGTTTTCGCTTCAGTCGGCAGAAACCGGAGTCCCGGGAGGTCACGCTGGCGGCCCCTACGAAAGACGCGCTAAGGGAAGCAAGTCGGATCGTCGAGGGGCAAGAGCGGGCAATCGGCTACGCCGCGACGGAGGACTGGGAGGGGCCGATCCACTGTCGCACCTTCGCCGCCCACTTGGTGCCCTTGCGCCTTGGGCCGGATCCCTTGGGCAGCGAAGAGTCGGGCCATGAGACGAACTATCTCATCGTCGCCGCGTCGATCGAGGAGATCGCACAAGACATTTTCAAGTCGACTCGCTCGGTGCTGTGGATCTCTTTGGCGTTGTGCGTGGGGGCCGGATGGGTGGCGTTGATTCCGGCGGTCTGGCTGACCCGTCCGCTCAAGCGCATCAACCGCGCCGCGCAGCGCTTGGCCGAGGGAGCCTTCGACACCGACTTGCCGCTGAAAGCGCCCGGCGAGATCGGCACGTTGGCCCGCACCTTCCGACACATGGCGGTGCAAATCCAGCAGCGCGATCGAGCGTTGGTCGATGCTCTCGCCCGGATGCAAGCGGTCTTGCGTACCGCGGCCGACGGCATCATCACCTTCAATGAACGTGGCATCATCGAAGAGTGGAATCAGGCGGCCGAACGCATCTTCGGCTACCGCGCGGAGGAAATGATTGGCCAACGGGTCCAGCAACTTATGGAGTTCTCGCCGGAGTTGATGGCGGCGGTGGGAGAGGGCAGCGGCGGTTCCGTGCGCTCGCTGCAACAACTCGTCCAAACCCCGAGCCTGGTGCGCCAAGGACGACGCAAGGACGGCTCGACTTTCTGGCTGGAAATGGCCTTCAGTGAAGTTCCACTGGGGGATCGCCGCCTCATTACCGGCATTTTTCGCGACGTGACCCGGCGGGTCGAAGATGAAGAACGCATCAAGCAACTCAACGAACTGCTCGAGGCCCGGGTGCGGCTGCGAACGGCCGAATTGCAGGAGGCCAAAACAAAACTCGAAGCCGCGCTCGAGGCGGCTCAGTCGGCCAACCGCGCCAAGGACGTCTTCGTCCGCACCATCAGCCACGAACTGCGCACCCCCCTCAGCGCGGTGAAGGGCTTCACTGAGTTGTTGCTCAATC
>JAOAAM010000134.1 GCA_026418875.1 Gemmataceae bacterium
GCATGGTGATCGTCGGCGAGGATGGTCAGTTGTACCAGTGCCTCGACCGCGACTTGAATACCCCCGGAAACTGGCGGGCACAATTGAAACTGAAGCTGCGCAACCTCAAAACCGGTGTCATCACCGAGAACAAGGTGCGGCCGCAGGACAAAGTCGAATTGGCCTTCCTGGACAAGCGCGAGTTCCAGTACTCGTACAAGGACGGCACCGACTTTGTGTTCATGGATAATGAAACGTTTGAGCAGATCAGCTTGCCGGAAGATGTTGTCGGCGAGCAGATGAAGTTTTTGAAGGAGAACGACAACGTCATCATCACGATGTATGAGGGCAAGCCAATCGACATCGAGCTGCCGCCCACGGTCGAGCTGAAGGTGATCGAGACGGAACCGGCGTTGAAGGGGGCGACGGCGGCGGCACAGTATAAGCCGGCGACTCTGGAGACGGGGCTGAAGATCACGGTTCCGCCATTCATCAACGTGGGCGAGGTGGTGCAAGTGGATACCCGATCGGGCGAATACTTGGGCCGAGCCAAAGGCTGATCCGCAACCGGCTTGGCGACCAAGGAAAGGGAAACGCGCTGCGTGATTGAAGCCGCTGACCTCAACCCTGAGCCTTTGAGAAACGGGCTTAGGTTGGTGAGAGAGCGGATATGTTGTAGCTCAGAAGTTGCGGATCGACGGAAACAACAAGCAGGCCGTGCTGCTGGGATTGCGCGGCGAGAATCCGGTCGAATGGATCTCGATGCAATGGTGGAAGGGAGGCGAGGTACGGCATCGCTCCCTCGTTCAGAGGAAGACTCTCAATACCGTGCGCCGCACGCTGTCGGGGCAGGTAATCTCCCGCATCCGCGGGCAGGGGAAGCTTCCCCAATGCCTGCTTGATGACTGCCTCCCATATCGACACGACGCTCAGGTAAACCGAATTTTGTGGATCCTGAATTGCCATTCGAAATTTTGTGGGAAGCCTCGAGTCTGCCGTGATGTACCACAAAAAGACATGGGTATCGATGAGCAAATTCATGGCTGCTCGAAGCTACTCAAAATTTGATCGGAGAGGGGGCTGTCGAAATCTTCAGGCACGGTGAACGCCCCTGCCGCCAACCCAAAGGGTCGCGGTGTCGACGGTGGTGGGGTGACCGGTCGTATCTCGGCGATGGCTTTTCCGTCCCTGACAACAACGAGGCACTCTCCTGCCTCAACTCGGTCGAGTGCCTTGTTGATTTCCCGAGCCAGGTCCGTCGCGTGGATGATCACCATAACGCAATTGTATCGCCGCACAAATCAAAAGCCGCTATTCGGACATGGTTCGATTCCCCGACGCGACCCGAATTCGTGTCGAGTTAAACTTCTTGGGGTTCGGTGGGACGTTCGCCGGCCCTACCTCACCTCGGGGCGAACGTCGCCGTAGCTCCAAGGGGCGCGGAACGGCGGGGCGGGGCCGCGGCTCGGGATCGTGCCGGGTTTCAGCGACAGGGCCAACTCGATCCCGGCTTCCATCATCTGCGTGCCGGCGGTGATCTCGAGATTGCTGTAGCTGGTCAGCCGCGTCTCGTAACCCCCGCCATTGGGGCCGAATGCCTCCTCGGTCGGCACGTAGCCCACGCAGCCATTGGCAAGCGACACGGGGAAGGTGAATGGAAAGCCGCTGCGCTTTTTCTGTTCCAACCCGAAAGCGCAAAAATACTCCGCCGGGGTGGTCAGAAACACGGCAGGCCCGATTTGCACGGCTTGCACCTCGACCTCAGCGGCGGGTTCCTTCTGCAACTTGGCATCGAGGAGGACGATCTCCTTGGCGAAGACCCACTCGGTGTGCCCGACTTCGGCCTCGGGCCGTTGCACGATCTCGAGGCATCGCTTGACCCGTTCGGGGTCGGGGACTCGTCGGCGGATCGGCCAGACTTTGACCTTGGCCATCACGGGTACCAAGGAGCCGCGGTCCATCGTGAGCAGCACTTTGACCGCCTCGGCCCCGACCCGGCCGCCCACGAAGGCAGCCCACGGTTCCGGGTCGCGGTTCCGCAGCGGGCTTTGGTTATCCACCTGCGTGACGTCGCCCGACGCACCGTTGAGGAAGACGACGACGGCGTCTTTACCGAAGTATCCCTGGATGACCTTCTCGAGGTAGTACACGTAGTTGGCCGAAATTCCCGGTCCGGGATTGGTGGTCGCATGACAGGCGAAGTTCACGATGCAACCGAGCAGGCGTTTGCCCTCCTTGTCCCACACGCCGATCACGCCGACCTCCGGGTCGGTGGGGCCGGCAGGCTCGAGGATGGCTTCGTTCCCCTGCCCGGGGTGCGAAATGGTTCGACCGTCCCGCATGCGGAAGCGTCGGTTGAATGCGACTTGATCCTCCCGGCCGCGACCGATCCCGGCCTGCACTTCGACGCGTTGATCGTGGGCCGACACTACCGCCTCGACGATCGCCGACTCGACTTTCTCCAGATACTTCGGGTCGGCAGTCGTCGAGTGGTTGTAGGCGAGGTTTTTGACCAGGTCGGAGGCGTGATCGTACTCTCCGGGCATCACGCCCGACATGGGACCCGACGAATGCGAATGCGAGGCGCCAATGAGGATGGCCTCCGCCGGGATCCCAGTTCGCCGCTGAATTTCCGTGCGAACCTTCTGAGTCGTCGTGCGGTGGATGAACAATGCGTCGATGCCGACGAGCGCGGCTTTGTGGGTGCCGTCATCGAAGACCGAAGCGCGAACCTTGCAAGGATCATGGATCGAGCGGTGATACGCCTTGCCATGCCCGCCGGGCATCTCCGACCCGATCGGCGGCGTGATGTCACGCTCGGCAAAGCCTGCTTTCAAGCCGTCGGCCCATGC
>JAOAAM010000144.1 GCA_026418875.1 Gemmataceae bacterium
ATGCGTTCGACGCGCCCCTGATGCTGCCACAACAACGTGGAATCGGGACCGGGTCGAATCGCGGTCCACGGCGGCGGAGTCCAATCAGACAAGTGGTTGTCTCCTTGATTGGATTTCGACCATCCGCTGGTGACAGACCACCGGCTCAAGTCGTACTGATCGTTCCAAAGCAGCAATTCCGTCGAATCCGCGGACCACCGTGCATCGACCGCGGCAAACGATCCGGTCCAAATTCGACGTGGAGGCTCTGACCATGCCCAAACCTCGGTCGCTTGGGGCGAGGAAATCACGAAATGTCGTCGATCCGGCGAAATCCGCAGGAGGCTGACGTCTTTCAGATCCGGAGCTTTGACTACACGAACCGACCTCGACTCCAAATCGCAAACGATGAACGAAGACCCGGGAGCGACGGCAATCACTGCTTTTCCATCTGGACTGAATTCAAATGTCTCGACCGTCGCAGCCCCCAAGTCGAGCGATTCTCCCGCCTTTTCATTCAGGTTCCAGCGATCCAAGCGACTGCGGCCGTTCTGCCGGGCGAGAACACCCAGAGTCATCGACCCCGGTTGGAAGCGAAACGCGACGATCTCGTCGTTAGCCTTGATCGGGAGGTCCACCCACTTCACGTTGGCTCCCTCTCGTCGGCCAAGTCGAATCCCCCGCCGGGGTACATTCACGAGAAGCGCCAACGCCCTGCCGTTGGAACTTACCTCCGCTTGACACGATTCCACCCCAAACGGCACAACACTAAATTCCCGCTCGGGAAGCGACCAGGAGCGCAAAGTTCGGGCGGAATCGAGGGCAGCCATCCGTCGTTGATCGGCCGAGAGAATCAGCTTCTGAATCGTCAGGTCGGTGGGCAGGCTCGAGAGGCATTGTCCCTGCGCCGCCGACCAGATCCGAAGATGACGATCAACCCCCGCCGAAACGACGGTGTCGGAGCCGCTCGCTGCGATGATCACCGGACCGGGGGGATGGGCGCGAATCGGGGCGAGTTCCTCGGAGTGCGGCCCAGCACCGGGGGAAGCAAAACGAATAAACCCGTCGTGGGCCGCAACAACCGCGATTTGCCCCTGCCGGATCCATGCCAGGCCCGTGACACCCGCGGCTCCCCTCCTCACTTCTTGCCGAGAATCGGCCCTCTCCGTGGAGATGATTTCAACTCGGCCGTCCGCATAGCCAACCAGCACTCGGTCACCCGAGGGATGCCAAGTCCAGCATGTCGCCGAGCGATCCACCCGCAGCGGTTCGGTGCGGAGCGATTTGGTCATGGGATTGCGGCGCAACAGCCACAGGGCGTTGCCTTCTCGATCGGCGCGGATCAAGGCAGCATGGCCGTCCGGCGAGAGGGTGACCAATGCCACACCCGTCAGATGGGGGACGCGATGAAGCACTTCGCCACGGTGCCAGTCCCACCACCGCAGACCCGAGGGCGAGACCGCGGCCATCTCCGCCCCAGACGACGACAAGCTGAAACTCCTGGCATCATCGACTTCCGGCAAGCGGAGCGGTTCGTTCGATCCGTCGAGCAAGACCCGCCGCATCTCCCGATTGCTGGTAAGGAACAAAACGTCCGCGGACGAGCCATCGATATCGAAATCTCGAACCGGGACCGTCGAAACGTAGTCCAGTCGCGGCAGACGCCCCATCCAAGCCTGGATATTGGTGTTCAGACAGTCCCGCCACGCCGCGCCATCGGGGGTTGTCTCGACCTCGCGGAGGATGCCGATCATTTGCCCCACGCCGTGGACGATGTCGCCACGCTCGCACTCTGCCTGAGCGAGCCTCAGGCGGAGCCGGAATTCACTGTTCCCGCGTATCGTGGCGGCGGAGCCAAGAGGCGAGATTGGCGGCGGTGACGACGAGGCGAAACGGCGACGAAATTCGAAGGCGGCGAGTCCGGCGAGACCCCCGAGGGCTACGGCGGCTAAAGCCATCCCGGCGCGATGCAGCCACCGCCGAGTTCGATCGGAGGTCGACCGTCGAACTCCCTGTGTGCGGATTGGCGATCCGTCGAGGAAGCGACGCAGGTCATCGGCGAGTGCCTCCGCTGTCGGGTATCGGCGTGATGGATCCTTCCGCAAACATTTCAGACAAATGGTCTCCAGATCGACCGGCACTTCGCGGACTAGCTGTCGCGGCGGAATCGGCTCTGCCGAGTGCACCTGAAACAACGTGTCCATCGGTGTCGCGCCCTGGAACGGCGGCCGACCCGTCAACATCTCGTACAGGATGGCACCGAGGGCGTAAACGTCTGTCCTCGGGCCGATCAGGTGGGCTTGCCCTGGGGCCTGCTCCGGGGCCATGTAACTCGGCGTTCCCACCACGTCGCCGCTAGAAGTGTGCCCTTGTTGATCTCCCCGATCCAGCAGCTTGGCCAAGCCAAAGTCGGTGATCTTCGGCATGAAGCGTCGGAAATCCCACTCCTCGCTCTGCCGATCAATGTCATCGGGAAAGTTGGAAAATACCCTTCGCCCATGCAGGAGGACGTTGCCCGGCTTCAGGTCGCGGTGGATTATGCCACGCTGATGGGCATAGTGCATGGCCCGGGCAAGCGCTTCCACCAATTGGGCGGCCGGACGGGGGGGGATGGGACGGCCTTGTATCTGATCCGCGAGTGTCCCCCCCTCGACAAACTCCAGGACGAAATAGTATCGGCCCTTGACTTCGCCCACCTCATAAATCTGGACGATATGCGGGTGACGCAAACGTGAAATTGCCTCGGCCTCGTCGTGGAAGCGGCCCAAGTCCTCGGGGCTGGTCTCCCTTCCGGAGTGGATCATCTTCAAGGCGACCAGGCGATCTTGAGCTACTTGGCGGGCCTTGTACACCACTCCCATCCCGCCGCGTCCCAACTCTCCGAGGATCTCGTATCCCGGAATCACGGGCCGTTGGCCCAAGCGGCTGCCCGGCAGCGGAGCAACCAATTCTTCGTGGACCGACTCCGAGTCCTCCTCACCGGCCGGGTCCGGCGTCACCACCCTCGGCGGCTCCGCTTCGTGATTTGATCGTCGCTTGGCAAATTGTTTGAATCGCTCCAGCAATTCCTCGTCCGCGGCGGATGGCGGTGGCAACTCCAATGCGGCTAGCCGCCATGAGTCCGCGTCAGGAAGCTCGGTCAATTCGAGGAAGCGACGCCGACATGCATCGCATTGCTCCAGATGTGCTCCGGCTGCCTCTTGCAGTACCGCGTCCATGCGGCCCCAAATCAGATCCTCCATCTGCTCGATCGAAAGGCACCGAAGCATATGCACCCCAAGCGAGCCTATAACTGCTCGTTCCAACGATGCAGTTCGTCATGCAATACTCGGCCGACACGGTGGATCGCCGCGTGGACTGCCAGGTCGCTTGTTTGCATCCGTGAGGCCACCTCGGATGGAGCGACTCCCTCGAGAATCGACAAGTAAAACGCCTCCCAATCCGCCGGATCCACCGCGACTCGGACATGCGGCAAAATGGCTCGGCGACGCTGCTGCACACACTCGTCGTCCAACAACCGCAACAACTCGTCGTGCGCTTCTACCGACAGAAGCAGGCGGACGATGGATGACGGTGAAGACTCGGCGTGATCGACCTGGTTCTCCATCAGCTTACACCAGGCCGAGTGAGCCGCATATTTCAACCACGGGCGGAAGCGAAGCTCAGGCTCGGGTGCCACACGCAAAAATTCCTCCGCCATGTGTTGCAGCAACCGCCCCGTGAAGTCCGCGGCCTCCGGCGGCGACAAACCCGACCGCCGGGACCAGTCTAAAATCAGCCGACCGTAGACATCCACGAAGGCCGCCCATTCCGACTCCGCAGGCGGGCGCTGCGGCGGAGGAAGGGGCGACTCAGCGACCGACTCCATGCTCGAAGGCCCCGAAACGACGTTCTCAACTTTCATCTCCAAGCTAGCATAGATAGCCAAGGACGGCAGCGCAACCCCCGAAAGCCATGATCCTTCGGGCGCGGAGGGGTTGATCACCCGTGTGCCGAGCGTAAGTCACTCCCACAAGTCGGAGGGAGGGTTTTCATGGGCCGATGGCTAGCTCTTTGCTGGGGTTTTCTGCCGGTGTGGGTGCCCGATCCATTGTCGGATGATCCCCCCAAACCGGGGAAACCCGAAAAGGTGATCCTGTTTCAAGGCAAGGATCTCGACGCTTGGGACGGTCTGAAAGACAAGTATTGGTCGATCCGCGATGGCACGATCGTCGGCCAAAGCGAAGAGGAGTTCACCACGTCGACGTACCTAGTCACCCGGCAACGATTCCGAGACTTCCACTTGTCCCTTTCGGTGCGGGTTTCCGGTACGGCAACTCGAACCGGCGTGGCCTTCTGGGGCGAAGTCGTCGCCAACCGGGACGACCCCTTCGCATACAAGGGGTATCTGGTCGTCTTCCCGAAACCTTGGGGACTGTACGAAACCTTTGGCCGCGGGAATCTGGCAGTCGATCCCCGCCCGGCCATGCAGGCGACTCGTCCTCAAGACTGGAACGACATGGAAATCTTCGCCCAAGGTAACCGGGTCCGCGTGGTCTTGAACGGCGTGTTGATCCTCGATTGGAGCGACCCGGAGCCAGATCGAATCAAAGCCGGGCCGATTGCGTTGCAACTGCGAGCCTCCGAACTACCGCAACAGGTCTCGTTCAAGAACATCCGAGTGACCACGCCTCCCGACGATTCCCGACTTCAGGACAAGAAAGTCGGCGACCGGATTCCTCCGTCCGAGCCGGCAGATTGATCGCGTCGAACGGTTGATTGTGGCGGGTCGTCGGGTCTTCCCCCGTCGCTCGACCCGTGACGAGTGTTCAAGCGTCAACGGCGACGGCGGTCGGGTCGCTGCCACCTCCCGCGACGGCTGTCTCATTTGACCTCTGCGAGCAGCTTGGCGGTGTCCGCTTCCGAGAGCGTGAACACGTCGCTGCGCGTGGGCAGGCAGGCATATGCTCGTTGGGAGCCGCCCTGAAAATTGCCCAGCCAGATTTCCGCGGTTTGCCCCGAGTTGGTCCGAGCCACGATGCGACGCTTCGGCTGGGAAAGCCCGAAGATCTCCTTCGGCGCTTCGTGGTCGCGGACAAACTCCTGAGCTTTCAAACTCGCAAGCGCCCCAAGAATGTCCGTCACGGCTTGCTGTTTGACCGAGGCGTCCGGCTGTCCCTCGATCTTCCAGACTCCGTCGACTTTCCGCAGCACGATTTCGCCGGAGTCGCCCGCCAGAGTGAGCAGCTCGACTTGGGCCGCATCAAAGCTGAGGAAAGCGGCGCGTTTGCGATACTCAGCAGTGGCTC
>JAOAAM010000173.1 GCA_026418875.1 Gemmataceae bacterium
AGTTCAGACTGTCCGCGTGCCAGGGATTCTCCTGCAAAATCTCCACGTACAAACGCGCTGCCTCGTCCAGCCGACCCGAACGATGCAACGCCAAAGCTTCCTGAAATCGATCCGACATCGGAATGGCTCTCGTCCGCAAAATCGTCCTGATCCCCGACGGACACGGAAAGAGGCCTCGCCGCATCCTCCGACCTCAGTGTATTCAAACCGCAACCGCACTGAGCATGCCAGACCAACTCTGGCGTCTCGCGTGCAAATTGACCCGCCCTCGCTGACCTCACCCACGTCAACTTCAGGCCCCCGGCTTCTTCTTCCCACCTTCCGCGGTTGGGCGTACTTTTTCGATCATTTCCTTCATTTCCATCATTTCACCCAACGCGATCATCGCAATAAGTCTCCCCCGAGCGGGGGGCGTCAGCCCCCCGTGTGTTGAAAACGAATCTCCCCCGAGCGGGGGGCGTCAGCCCCCCGTGTCTCGAGAATGGTCCCGCCCGAACCATCCCGAAGTCTTGGATGCCCCCGGCCAATGTCAAGCGACCAGCCGCCATCCACGCCCAAAGCGAAAAAACTCCCTCGCGGGACTTGAACTGGGGGTTGCCCGGCTGTTAAACTCAGGGCGATTCCAGGCCCTGGCCTGGCTGGCCGCGGTGGGTCTGTTCTCCGCGTTCTCGGCTGTCAACAGTCTCTTGCTAACACAAGGCGTGACCCGCTGCGGCTGCCTCGGCGATACCTTCACTTCGCCCGGCTGGATGCTGGCCTTGGCGACTCGTGCAGGCGGGAGGCGGTGACGATTCCGGAGTGAGAGCGCCACATGACCCGACGACTGGCGACGTCGGCTCCGGGGATTCACGCACTTCAAGAACACGGCGGACTGACGCCCGCCGCTCGGAAACAATACACGCACATTGAGACACGGGGGGCTGACGCCCGCCGCTCGGAAAAATGCACGCACATTGAGACACGGGGGACTGACGCCCGCTGCTCGGAGAGGGCGTATCCGTCGTGCGGAACCCGGCTTGAGCGCTTCGGCCCGTTTCGGCTAGACTGCCACCTCAGGATGGAGCTACGGACACGGATTCTGGCATGGATGCAACCTTGACGCGGCTGAGTTGGTTGCCGCGAGTCTTTGCCATCGGCGTCATCTTGGTGGTTCTCATCACCGGGGCAACGTACACGCACAAGGCATTACAACAGCGGTCTGCCTTTTTGCGTTGGCGTGAACAAATCCTGCAACTGGACGACGGGGTCAACATTTACGAGCGGTTTCAATATCCGAACCCGCCGATCATGGCGTTGATGTTGATGCCGCTGGCCGAAATGCCTCCCCTGGCGGGGGCCTTACTGTGGTTCGGTCTGAAAGTGCTCATGGCGGGTGGTGCCCTTTGGGCCGGTTGGCGCATCCTCACTGGAGCGGGTCCTGCTTTCCCGACGTGGGCCTGCTGCCTCGCCATCGTCCTGTCTTTGCGGCCTCTGGTCGGAGACCTGACCCATGGCAACGTGAATATCTTGATCCTGTTCCTCGTCAGTGCCGCGTTGTTCGCCTAC
This sequence comes from Gemmataceae bacterium, assembly GCA_026418875.1. GTDB lineage: Bacteria > Planctomycetota > Planctomycetia > Gemmatales > Gemmataceae > CAKZUU01. Next base: position 1,546 of record JAOAAM010000173.1, read on the forward strand.
CATCGACGGCACGAATGGCTGAGCGGGATCCTGTTGGCGTTGGCGATTTGCTGCAAGGTCACGCCGCTGCTATTCGTCCCTTACTTCGCCTGGAAACGGCAGTGGCGAGTGCTGGGGGGGACGGCCGTCGGCATGGCGGCATTTCTCTTCCTGATCCCCGCCTTGGCACTCGGCTGGGACCAGAACCTGACGCAACTGGGCAGTTGGACCCGGCAGATGATCCTGCCGTTCGTCCGAGATGGCGTGGTCTACACCGAGCATCCCAACCAGTCGCTTCCCGGGGTGGCTTACCGGTTGCTGACCGAAAGCCCGTCCTTCACCGTGTATCCTGAAGGGCAGCCCGAGCCGGCGGAATTCCACAACATCTGGGCACTGAAGCCCGGCATTGTGAAGTTGCTGCTCCGAGGGTCGCAGGCCGCTTTCCTGCTCGGGATGATCCTCTTGTGTCGGGTGCCTCACACTTGTCGGTCCGGCTGGCCAATCGTTGCCGAATTTGCGTTCATCCTGATCGGTATGCTGATCCTCAGCGAGCGGACGTGGAAACATCATTGCGTGACGCTGGCCTGGCCGATGATGGTGCTGGTGTATGCCGCGGCCGTCTTGCCTCTGTCACGGCGGCGGCGCGGGGCGATCGTCGCCGGACTGACACTGGCCTTGCTTTTGCAATTCAGTGCGGGGAGCGTCGGCGGCAAGCGGTTTGGCGACCTAGCTCAGGTTTACGGCGTGTACCTGTGGTCGTTCCTCATCCTGCTGACGCTGATCGCGGGGCTGTTGCTCGAGGCGAGGCGCTTCACGGAGCCAGGCGCTCTCGGATCCATTCCGCTTGGGAGCGGCGGTAGCGGATGCGATCGTGCAAGCGGGTGACGCGCCCCTGCCAGAATTCGATCGACTCCGGGATCAGGCGGTAACCGCCCCAGTTCGGCGGACGGGGAACTTCGCGGTTCTCGAACTCTTTCTCCAACTCCGCGAGTCGCAGTTCCAAGAAGGCCCGGCTGGGGATCACTTCGCTCTGCACGGAACACCACGCACCCAGTTGGCTGCCTCGCGGCCGGGTTCGGTGATACTCGTCGGATTCGGCCGTGGTGACCTTCTCGACCACGCCCTCGACACGGACTTGCCGCTCCAAGGGTGCCCAAAAAATGCACAAGGCGGCATGGGGGTTGGCGTCCAGTTCGCGGGCTTTTCGAGAGAGGTAGTTGGTGAAGAAGACGAAGCCCCGAGCGTCGGCCCCTTTGAGCAAGACCATGCGATTGGAGGGTCGGCCATCGGGAGTGCAGGTCGCCAAGGCGGCGGCGTTCACGTCGGGAATCTCCGCCTCCAGCGCCACGCGGAACCAGGCATCGAACTGCTGGAACGGGTCGGGCAGGCAATCTTCTTCCCTCAGCCCGGCCATGGTGCTGTCTCTTATACACATCT
>JAOAAM010000176.1 GCA_026418875.1 Gemmataceae bacterium
TGGATCGCCATCTTCTCCAAAGGCTACATGCACGGCGAGCCGGGCTACGCCCGCTACTTCGCGGTCATGAGCTTGTTCCTTTTCTCGATGACAGGGTTGGTCCTCGCGGACAACTTTCTGGTGCTCTACGCTTTCTGGGAAGGCGTGGGTCTGTGCAGCTACCTATTGATCGGTTTCTGGTTCCACAAGCCTGCCGCTGCCGCCGCGGCTCGCAAGGCGTTCCTGGTGACTCGCCTGGGTGATGCCGGGATGATCCTGGGCATCATGCTGCTGTGGGCGAAATTCGGCCACGCGTTTGATTTTCAAACGATCTTTTTCAACGCGGGTCGTAACCCGGATTCGCCGTACCTGCTCGCCGCCTGTCTGCTCTTGTTCTGTGGGGCGATCGGGAAATCGGCACAATTCCCACTGCACGTCTGGTTGCCCGATGCGATGGAAGGCCCCACGCCCGCGAGTGCCCTGATCCACGCCGCCACGATGGTCACCGCGGGGGTCTACCTCGTGGCGCGGTGCACCCCATTGTTCATCCTCGCCCCCGAGGCACAACTGGTGGTCTGTGTAATCGGCGGGGTGACGGCCCTGCTCGCCGCCTTGATTGCCCTGACCCAAACCGACCTGAAACGAGTGCTCGCCTACTCCACGGTCAGCCAATTGGGTTTCATGTTCATGGGCCTGGGAGCAGGGCTGCGAACCGAGCAAATTGCGGTCTTCGCCGTCTCCGCCGCCATCTTCCACCTGTTCACGCATGCGTTCTTCAAAGCCTTGTTGTTCCTCGGGGCGGGCAGCGTGATGCATGCGATGGGGCACGTGATTGACATGCGTCGCTTCAGCGGGCTGCGGCGTGTCATGCCGATCACCCACGTCACATTCCTTTGCGGGGCTGCGGCCCTGGCGGGACTCATCCCGTTCTCGGGTTTCTGGAGCAAAGATCAGATTCTCGAATCGTTGGAAAAAGCGGTCAAGCACGCCGAGTTGTACGCCTCGGTCTACCACACCCTCTTCGCCTTGGCGATCGTGACGGCCGGAATCACGGCGTTCTACACCTTCCGGGCTTACTTCAAAACGTTCTGGGGCGAGACTCGGGTTCCCGTCGAGGCATTGCACCACCACGACTCTCATGGACCGGCCGGGGATCATGGACACGCCGATGGTCATGGACACGTTGGGGATCATGGACCGGCCGGGGATCATGGACACCCCGAGAATCATGGACACCCCGATGGTCATGGACACGTTGGGGATCGTGGGTATCCCGAGGATCGACATGGCGATGGGGGACACCTAAGCGCGGACCATCATGGGCATGGCGATCCGACTGCGGAGTCCCACGAACCGGCCTCGATCGTGCCGGAGGCGGGACGGTCGTTCGAGTCGCCCGGCGTCATGACGTTCCCGTTGGTCATCCTGGCTGCGGGAGCCGCCTTCGTCGGCTTGGTATTCGAGGCGCTGACTCACTGGTTCTCCAAATTCCTGGCCATGTCGATCGCCTTCGCCCCCTTCCCGGGCGAGGCACCGGAGCATCATTTGAATTGGGGCCTGATCGCCCTGAGCACTTTGAGTGCGGTGCTGGGGATCGGATTGGCCGCGGTCTTCTATGTCCTCCGACCCGAGATTCCCGAAAAACTCGCATCGACCGCACGTTGGGCCTACGACCTGTCGTACCATCGCTTCCGCTTCGACGAGTTGTACCAAGCGTTGATCGTGAAACCGCTGGAGGGATTGGCGGTGGTCAGCCGCTTCGTCGACTCGATCATTGACGGGCTGGTGGATTTGATTGGGTCGATTCCCAAGGGGATGGGCTATTTGATTCGGCCGATTCAAAACGGATTGGTCCAGTTTTACGGGCTGTTCATGGTGGTGTTCATGACGGCGCTCATGGCGATGGTCGTGTTCTGGGTTCGGCAGTAAGGGGAGTCCGCCGGAATGGAAGAGAGTCTGCCCACGCTGTTGGTGACGATTCTGGCGCTGCCGGTCGTCGCGGCGATCATCGTCGCGGCCTTGGGTTCGGCGAATCGCTCGGCCGTGCGGGTGGTGGCACTCGCCGCCGTTGTCGCCAACTTGTTTCTGACGGCCGCTGTCGTGAAGCAGTCGATGCCGGAGTTGCGTGCCCGGGCTTTGCAGATCAGCGAGTTCGCCGAGGACGATCGCATCCGCACATTCGAGCCGATGGGCGTACCCGGGGCCGAGTCGAACTCCGCCACGACCCGCTATCGGTTGTTGGAGATCCCCTGGTCGTCACCGGGTTCACCGACACCGGCGATTTCGTTTTTCCTGGGCATCGACGGGCTGAACATCTGGCTGATCGCTCTGACCAATTTCCTGATGCTGCCGTCGGTTCTCATCTCGTGGAACTCCATCCGGGAGCGTGCGAACGAGTTTTACGCCTGGCTTTTGGTTTTGCAAACCGGGATGCTGGGCGTATTCCTGGCGTTCGACGTCGTCTTGTTCTACGTCTTTTTTGAACTCACGCTCGTCCCGCTGTTTTTCGTGATCGGCATTTGGGGCGGGCCAGCTCGGCGTGAGGCCGCGCGAAAGTTCTTCCTCTTCACCCTCGCCGGCAGCTTGATCACCTTGCTGGGCATCATCGGCTTGCTGCTCGCCGTGCGATACCGAACCGGCGAATTGACCTTCTCGATCCCGCGGCTGGTTGAACTGATGCAGATGCAACTTCGCCTGCCGGATGCGGACAGCATCGAGTATTGGCGGCAAGTGCAAGTCTGGTGCTTTTTGGCGATGGCGGTGGGTTTCGCGGTCAAGGTGCCGCTCTTCCCCGTCCACACCTGGCTGCCCTTGGCCCACGTCGAAGCCCCGACGGCCGGTTCGGTGCTTTTGGCCGGTGTGTTGCTCAAATTAGGAACCTACGCCTTTCTCCGCTTGTGCCTGCCTCTGGTACCCGATGCGGTGGTCTCCGTGGGCGTGCCGCTGATCGGCACCTTGGCTGCCATCGGCGTGATCTACGGCTCGTTGTGCGCCTTCGCTCAGCGTGACATCAAAAAGCTGGTCGCTTACAGTTCCGTCGCCCACCTGGGTTTCTGCATGCTCGGCGTCTTCGCCCTCAACGCTGTCGGACTCACCGGCGGCTTGATGCAGATGATTAACCATGGCCTGTCCACCGGCGGCCTATTCCTCCTCGTCGGGATGCTCTATGACCGCTACCACACGCGGATGATGGACGATTACAGCGGGATGGCCGCCCGATTGAAACTGCTCGCCATCGCCATGATGATCATTTGCCTATCGAGCGTGGGCATGCCCTTCCTGAATGGTTTCATCGGCGAGATGCTGGTGCTGGCGGGCGTGATCGACATGCCCATCGGCGCGGGGGCGTTTGTTTTGGCTGCCGTCGGAGCAGCAGGGATCGTCTTGGGGGCGTGGTACCTGTTCACGATGCTGCGGAGCGTCTTCTTCGGTCCGTTGCGTCAGCCACACCACGATCCCAACGAGGGGCCGGTCGAGGATCTGAACCTCCGTGAACTCGCGGCCATCGTCCCGGTGATCGCCGCCTGTATGTACATCGGGGTTTATCCGCAGCCGATGATCTCCACGACCCAGCGTGACGTCGCTTTGGTCGCGGACATCGTCCAGAAGCGACAGAGCCAACTGATGAAGGTCGAGAAGCCAGAGCTTGCCGGCCAGCCCGAAATCCCGCTACGCTGAGGAACTTCGCCGTGTGGTTGCCCTTTGCTGAAATCGAGTCCGCCTCGCAAACACTGCGACAAGTCTTCACCTTGATCGTGCCCGAGGCGTTCCTTCTGGTGGTGGCGTGCCTGCTGTACCTGGGCGGGACCGTGCGGAGCGGGCGGAACCTCTGGGCCTCAGCGACCCTCACCGGCCTTGCCCTGTCATTCTGGCTTTTCTGGACCCGCACTCCAACCGGGACTGTCTCTTATACACATCTGACGCTGCCGACGAG
>JAOAAM010000188.1 GCA_026418875.1 Gemmataceae bacterium
GGTATGAACCGCTCGCGCCTTCTGGAGCAGGGGGATGGCCTCGTGAGCGGAGCCCAAGTTCACCATGGTCAAGCCAAGGCGACTTTGCAAGTTACCCACGGCGAGGGGGTCGCCTACGGCCTCTCCCTCGAGTTGCTCTGCGGCCTTAAGTAGACGCTTGGCCAAGACCGCTCCGAGCGGCTCGGTCCTTCCCGGGTCTTCGCGAACGTCCAAGTCGGCGAAGATGGAGAGCAAAATCTCGTTTCCCTTCTCGATTTGCTTCAAGCGACTCTGCGACTCCTGCCGGGCCGCGTCGGCCTCTGCTCGCCGGTTCTCGGCCTCCTTCCTGGCTTGCATCTCCGCCACGAGGGCACTGTTCTTGGCATCGCGTTCGGCGCGAGCTAGCTCGGCATTGAGTTTCGCGAGTGCTTCATTCTGCCGCGCCTGACCCTCGGCGTGGATGGCCCGTCGCATCTGCCACAAGCTGGCGATTAAACCCACGAGCAACACGACGCTGACAGCGATGCCCGCCCATTGCACCACCCGACGCCGCCTCCGCTGCTCGGCTTCCCGCACGACCGCCGCGGCGCGTTCCAACTCGGCCCGACGGGCTCGTTCCTCAAACGCCTGCCGGATGCGAGCGACCTCCGTGGCCACGGCGGTGCCATCTGCCGGCCGATCTTCCTTCTTGACGGCCAGGCAGCGCTTGCACAGGGCAATCAACTCCGGCTCGGCTCCGCAGGCATCCAACCGAGCCAATGCGTCGCTTAGCTCCCCGTGAAATGCTTGCATGTGGCGTTCAAAATTCCCCTTGCCGTCGTATGGCGGTCGGCCGGTCAGGATCTGACACAAGATCGCCCCCAAGCCGAACACGTCGGAACGCGCGTCGAGCAACCGGATCTGACCTGCCGCTTGCTCCGGCGGCATGTACGCCGGCGTCCCTAGAATGCTCCCCGTCTCGGTCGCCGATTCAATCGTTCGCGAGCTTTGCTCCCCCAATCGGAGGTCCAAGGTCGCGGTCGGCTCGTCGAATTCCTCAGGCTCCTCGTGATCATCGCCGTCGGGATTGAGGATCTTCGCCAGCCCCCAATCCATCACCTGCACCTCGCCATGCGATCCGACCATCACGTTGGCCGGCTTCAAGTCGCGATGGATCACCCGATGCGAGTGGGCATAGCCGACCGCATGGCAGATTTGCTCGAAAATGGCGATGAATCGGCCGCGGTCCAGCCCCAACTCGGCACTCTTCTCGAGCAGGTCGTGCAGCGTTTGCCCCCGAACCAATTTCATCGCCAGGAAGGGGCGGCCGTCGGCGAGTGTTCCCATCTCGTGGACCGCGGGAATGCCTGGGTGCTCCAGTTGGCCCGTCAATCGAGCCTCGCGGCGAAAGCGTGTCGCCAGGACCGAGTTTGCTTGCACACCCTCACGTAACACCTTGATCGCCACTTCACGTTGAAGGCGTCTGTCGAAGGCGCGGTAGACGACGCCCATCCCGCAACGTCCTACCTCTTCGAGTAGCTCGTAACCGGAGGGGGCCGGCCTGCCCTCCGACGCCGTCGCATCGACGAATTCGGAATTACCTGGCGTGCCCAATGTGGAATCGTCGAAGGGAATGTTGTTGGTCATTCGCAGCCGCTCCCATTTCGAGCCTCGCCACGACCTCCCAGGATGTGCCGCAGCCTAGCACCGGACGAGACACCGTTTCTCGGGGAGAACGGCAACTCGCCGATTTTTCCACGATTTAACCGTAAATTAAGTCAACACGGCAGTCAACAGAATCGAACCACGAGGCCGTCGATTCAGCCCTTCAGCGTTCCAGCGGCGGTGAGATAGCTCGGCGGTGAAGGGGCGACCTGGCGGTGATGAGACCACCCGGACACCGCTGGTCCACTCATCGACGGCGGCCTCGTGATGGTTTTTTCCAATTGGCGATTCGAAGCGGAAATCGACCCACACTGCGTTCCCCCCGATGAAAACGAATCGGTTCGGCTTGTGGGGTGTCGGCTCGGGTTGTGGGGTGTCGGTTCGGCGAGGATCGTAGAATAGCCTCCATGCGAAGCGGGAATGCGGAGTGGATTCTGTGGAACGAGCCGCCGCCGGTCGAATATCGTGGGGGAGCGGTGGCGATTGGGAACTTCGACGGGGTACACCGCGGACATGCGGAGTTGGTGCGGGTGCTTCGAGAGAGCGGTCGCCCTGCGATCGCCGTCTCGTTCGATCCGCATCCGCTGCAATTGCTCGCGCCGGAGCGTTTCCTGCCGGAGCTGACTACCCCCTCGGACCGGGCGGTGTTCCTCCGCGAATGTGGGGCCGACGGCGTTTGCTTTCTGAAAACAACGCCGGAGTTGTTGAAGCTCGCGCCGACGGAGTTTTTCCAGCGGATCGTGCGGGAAGGATTCAGCGCTCGGGCCGTGGTCGAGGGCTTTAACTTCCGCTTCGGACGGAACCGTACCGGCGACATCGACCTGCTCCGTCGGCTGTGCCACGAGGCCGGTTTGACGTTCCGACTGGTGCCGCCGGTGGAGTTGGAAGGCCGACCGGTTTCCAGCAGCCGGGTTCGGGAAACGCTGGTCGCGGGGCAGGTCGAGGAGGCCCGACGACTGTTAGGTCGCCCCTATCACGTACGGGGCAAAGTCGGCACGGGAGCGAGACGGGGCCGGCAACTGGGATTTCCCACAGCCAACTTGGAGGCAATCCCCACGCTGATCCCCGGCGACGGCGTCTATGCCGTCTTGGCCACTTGGAACGGTCGCTCGGCGGTGGGGGCGGCCCACATCGGCCCCGCACCGACTTTCCGCGAGCAGGAGCGGCGGGTGGAAGTTCACTTACTCGACTTCGTCGGCGATTTGTATGGCGAGGAATTGACGATCCGCTTCCTACGGCAGATCCGACCGACTCGTCGCTTCGCCGATGCCGCCGAATTGGCGGAGCAGTTACGCTGCGACGTCGAGGAGGTTCGGCGAGTCGCCCGTGAGGAGCCGTCATGAGTTCCAGCTTGCAAGACCGTGTGGCGCGAGTGATCCGGGACGAGATCGAGCCAGCGTTTGCCGTCGAGGGGGGCAGCATCGAGTTGGTGGACGTTTCCGATGGCATCGCCCAGGTCCGCTTCCACGGAGGCTGCGCCAGCTGCCCCGCGACGATCTCCGCTCTGGTCATGGGCCTGGAACAGGAACTTCGGTCCCGATTCCCGAACGACATTCAATATCTCGAGGCGGTTCCGTGACGGAACTTCATTTCGGTTATAACACGAATGGGTTCGCGCATCATCGCCTCGAAGATGCTCTGACGATTCTGGGAAAATTAGGTTATCACCATGTCGCCCTGACGTTGGATTATCATGTCTTGAACCCTTTCGACCCCGATTGGGTGGGGCCGCGGGGGCGGTGGCGTGCCATTCGTGATATGTTGGAATCGCTTCGGCTGCGGGCGATCATCGAAACGGGAGCTCGTTTCTTGCTCGATCCGTGGCGAAAACATCATCCGACATTGTTATGTTCGCCCCGTCTGCGGCAGCGGCGGCTCGATTTCCTGAGACGCAGTTGCGACTTGGCCCGCCGACTCGGATGCGACCTGGTCAGTTTCTGGTCAGGATCCGCACCGCAAGGTTTAAGCCGGAAGACGCTGCAACGACGGTTAGTTTCGGGCTGCCGCGAGCTCAGCGACTATGCGGCCGACCGCGGAATCCGCCTGGGCTTCGAGCCAGAGCCAGGCATGTTCATCGACACGATGGAATCATTCGCGGAACTCTATCATGCCGTGAGGCATCCGGCCTTCGGCCTCACGCTCGACATCGGCCACGTCCATTGCCAAGGCGACGGACCGATCGATGAAGTCATTGGGCGGTGGCGCGACGTGTTATGGAATGTGCATATCGAGGACATGAAGTCGGGCGTGCATGAGCATCTCATGTTCGGCGAGGGGGAAATCGAGTTTGGCCCGGTAATGGCAGCCCTGGTCGAGGTGAACTACTCTGGCGGAGTTTGTGTCGAATTGAGCCGACACAGCCACGACGCGGTCAACACGGCGCGCAAGGCATTGGCGTTCTTGAGAAGCCACTTGGTTGCGGCGGGGAAAAGCGGCAAACCCACGGCCGTCCGTCGCTGAACTGGGC
>JAOAAM010000233.1 GCA_026418875.1 Gemmataceae bacterium
CTGGTCTCGTGGGCTCGGAGATGTGTATAAGAGACAGGAGCATGGCCCCCAACCGATCCGTGAAATTGCCCGACACGTCGGATGTGGAACGGCACCCATCCAAGCCTTGGTCCGCAAAGGCTTTGCCCGACCGCGACGCCAGCGAATCGATCCGTTGGATTTGCCTGAGCCGACCGTTATTTCCTCCGAGGGACCGCCTCTCACGGCAGATCAGCAAACCGCTTGGCAGCAAATCGCCCAAGCCATCGCTGCGAATCGCTTCGAAGCTCTTTTGCTTTATGGCGTCACGGGGAGCGGCAAAACCGAACTGTACTTGCAAGCCATCGCTGAGGTCGTTCGCTCAGGCAGACAAGCGCTGGTACTTGTCCCAGAGATCAGCCTCACCCCGCAGACAATTGATCGATTCCGGGGCCGCTGCGGCCATGTCGTGGCGCTGCACAGTCATCTGCGGGAAACAGAGCGAGGGAGCTATTGGCGGCAAATCGCCCAGGGCCGAGTCCACGTGGTCGTCGGGGCACGGAGTGCGGTCTTTGCCCCACTAAATCGCCTTGGCCTCATCGTCGTCGACGAAGAGCACGAGCAAACTTTCAAGCAAGAAGCCATCCCCCGCTACCATGCCCGAGATGTCGCCGTGATGCGCGCACGGCTGGAGAACATCCCCATCCTTCTCGGCTCGGCCACCCCCTCGCTCGAGTCTTGGACGAACGCCCAACGGGGTCAGTATCGTCTTCTCAGCTTGCCGCAGCGCGTCCTGAATCTACCCTTGCCGCAAGTCCAGATCATCGACCTGCGCACCGAAGGCCCGCGGCACCGCACGGACACGATCAGCCCCTCTCTGGAAAACGCGATTGCCGAAGCCCTTGATGACGCCGGCCAGGTGATGTTGCTGCTCAACCGCCGCGGTTATTCCACCCACGTCGTTTGTTCTCAATGCGGATATGTCGCCTCTTGCGATCAGTGCGACCTCACGTTGACCTATCATCGCCTGCGACAAATGTTACTCTGCCACTATTGCGGTTTCCAGCGGCCTCCGCTGGAGACTTGTCCCATCTGCTCCTATCGTCCATTACGCTATTCGGGGAGTGGTACGGAGAAACTTCAAGCCGAACTCGAACGCAAGTTTCCCAATCGAACGATCCGTCGCATGGATAGCGATACCATGCAACGGCCAGGCAGCCATCGGCAGACTTTGGATGATTTTCGCGCCGGCCGGATCGACATCTTGATGGGCACGCAGATGATCGCGAAGGGCTTGGATTTTCCGAACGTCACCTTGGTCGGAGTTGTCAATGCCGACGTCGGCCTGCACCTCCCGGACTTCCGCGCTGCCGAACGCACCTTTCAGCTACTTGCGCAAGTCGCTGGCCGAACGGGCCGCGGCTCGCGCTCTGGCCGAGTCTTGATTCAGACATTTACCCCCGATCATCCCAGCATCGCATTCGCCGCCCGGCACGACTACGTCTCCTTCGCCCGCCACGAATCAGAGTACCGCCAAAGGCATGGCTACCCCCCGTTCCAGCGCTTAGCGCGAATCATCCTCCGCAGCCGTCGTCAAGACGCCGCGGAAACTGCCGCGGAGCGATTCAGCAGCGCCTTCCAAGCGTCGATCCGGCGATCCGGAGACCGATTGAAAATGATTCGAGTCCTTGGCCCGGCCGAGTGTCCGGTCTTCCGCCTCAATAACTTTTTCCGTTACCATTTCCAGATCCACTCGGCCCGCGCCGGTCTGCTTCATGAAGTCCTTCGTGAAGTATTGGCCACCGTCCAAACACCTCATGGCGTCGAATATCAGGTCGACATCGATCCATATAATATGTTGTAGGATGGTTGTCGATCCGATATTCGAACATGACACGGCATGTTATTTTTTTATGGCATTCTCAACGACTGCCTTCATCTTTTTCAACCCGGTCCGGGCAACGTCGACCGCATCCTGTTTCCAATAGTCACGATTGAATAGTTCCAGCGATAGCGCCCCACGAAACCCACCTGCCATCAGATGCCGAAGAATCTCCGTCAATGGTGCGACACCATCGCCGGGATAGACTCGGTGCGCGTCGGTGATTTCGTTTCGCGGCGGATCGGCGGGGTAGTCGTTGATATGAAAGACATGCATGCCCTCGGGGCCGAGCAGCCTCAACCCATGAAAGCCGCTCCCTCCCTTGTGCAGATGATACACGTCGGCCAACACACAGGCTTTCGGATGATCCGCCTCCACGGCGACCATGACCGCCTCACTGAGTCTGCCCAATGTTTTCGAGAAACCCCAAACTTCCAGCATCGGCACGACCCCCATCCTCTCGCCCAACTCGAGGAGAGCGCGATAACGTTCGGCAATCCTGGGCAACGGCAGGTCGCTTTGATTTTGCGCTCCCGCCGGTGGGGCAGCAATCCGAGTCCCACCGAGTTGCTGCACCATATCCATCGCTCGCCGGGCATCCTCGAGACCCTTCCGTCGGGCGGCTTCGTCATCCACGATCCATTGAGCGAAACCGATGGCACTTTCGACTCGGAGACCACAATCGGCAATTTTTTTGGCGAGATCGCGGAGGCTGCCGCCGCCTTGCACGAAACGCTCCACCTCATCGATCCAAGGTTCGATCCCGTCGTAACCCGTGTCGGCCACGAGTTCGACGACGCGATCCAAGGGCAGATTCTGTCCCCGGATCGTGCTCGTGTTCAGGCAAAGGCGAAACGGGCGTCGCTGTGTTGCCGGTTCCTCTGCACCGGTGCCGCACGTCCCCGCGCACCATGCGGACATCGCCTTGATCCAGCCGCGACGATTCAGACGTACACCGAGCATCCGCTCTCCTCCCGCGCGAGTCTTGTCACGATGAAGAGTCCACAAAATGTCACGCCAGTTGCAGCTGTATGGAGATCTCGGGAGCAATTCAACACGGCACAACAAAACCCATCGAATTTGTCATTCGGGATCTTGCTTCGTCGTACTACTTAGGGCGGTACCCTGTTCCATCCCACATCCTCGGGATTCGGACAAGTACCAGCCGATCTGGAGAGGTACAAAAATGATCTGACGGTTTGCCGATGACATGCCCTCGGACTAGCAAGTATCCTCGGATGATTTCCGCCTGCATGCGCGCGCCGGCGGAATCGGGTGACCCAATCCGGAGCGATGGCAGGGCAGACCATGACCGAGCAACCGGAACAACGCGAGCATACCGTCCCAAGTAGCGATGCCGCGGCGCCCCCGCTCGCCTCAGGAGCTTCTGGGATGGAACTGCTTTCTTGCGCCTCGAACCCAAGTGATTTCAAGCAACAGTTGCTCAATGCCGATGTCGACACCCTCGCGTCTTGGGCCGGCCATGCCCCCGAGGAGTGGCAAAGACAGATGGCTTTCGAGCAACTCAGACCATTTATCAACGAGATCATCAGGAAACTGCGTTATCGATGTGCCCGACGCCTGCGCGATGATTTTGAAGTCAACGCCCTCGCACATATCTGGGGAAAGGTAACCAAATTCACACCGCATGCCGGCACATTCCAGAAATGGTGTGCTGTTGTCTTACGACATCTCGCCCTCACAATGCAACGCGGAGAGGCCCGGCACAGATGCCTCATAAGCAATTTTGCTAATTCGAAACTTAAATCACGGCCCCCTCATCGAAAACCGCTTGATGATCCAGATGCTAGACCACCCCTCGTTGAGGGTATGGACTCGGACGAAGACCAAGATGATGATATTGCCGACCCAAGCTCCTCGAAGACAGATGTCCCTACGCTTGGTGTAAAGCAAGAGCACCTTGACTCGCTCAAGACTTCGATGGAGGACCTTCGTGATGCATTGAGCAGTATCTCCTGGGGTGCGCTCCGGGGAGTAAATTACCATGCGGTCGTCCTGTTGCAGCTTAGGCTAGCGATGGCGAAACTCGTGACCGGCACCATTGAACACGTACTGCGAAGCGAAGTACTCGAAGCATTCCTACCTTGGGTTGATAACGAGAAACACATGTCATTCCGAAACGGCTGGCCCACCCTCGAAGCGATATGGGACGGTCTATGCCCCCGGCTCGACGAGCCACCTAACTATGTCGATGTTGGCGTGCTTTGTAACGTTGTGAACGACTTGCCTCCACCGACAATACGGCTCAACGAGGCTCTTTGGAATCAATGGGTCAAACGGGCGAAGGAGCGATTGAAACTGGAGCTACAAGCAATGAATCACTGGACGCCCCTGTTGGCATCTCTGTTCCCAGATCGCTCTTAAAGTTCGTTGGACCCGGAATAGACTGAGGAAATTCAGTATTCGAGTGTGGTCTCATGCCCTCCCAGTTCGATGCCTCTGGACTTCAGCTCCGTGAGATCCCCCATCCCTTGGTGCCTCGTTCCTCGGTGCGGGTCTTCCCGGATGCGGAGTCGGCGTGCCGGCACTTGCGTGATCACCTCCTGACAGCTCCGGAGTGTTACGCCTGGGCGCTTATTTGCCCGGATTACGATAAACTCCTCGACGTGCATAACGCCGACGCCCGCTTCCAGTACTGGCAAGAGGCGCAACGCACGAGTGGAGTCAGCGCCCAGCCGCTTTATGACCTTTATTGCCGGGCTATTCGGATAAACGCCGAGGACGCCCAAAAACTAGGTTGGCACGTCGGCACCACGAGATGTCTCATCGCCTTGGGCACGGACGGCGTGCTGCTCATCATCAGTAATTACGCCGTCACCACCGCCTTCGTTCCCGGGCAAGGGACGCCCGACGCTGTTCGGGAACAACGCAACTCAAATTCCCGCGGATTGCCCCGCGAGAGAGGAATGCGATCCGGCCGACCCAATCGCAGTGCCGACGACACTTTTCATCTAGACCGTCTCATCCGAGAGCGGCGGGAAGCGTCATGGAGTCGAGACCAGCGGCTTTATTATTATGGATTCCGACCCGCGGTGCAGTTCCTGAGGCGGTTTCAGCGAATCGCACCGACTACGAATGGCGACGTAGCCTATCTTGGTTACGAGGCGATCAAGAGGAGAATCCCACGGTTAAGTCAGCTGAAATGGCCGAATTGGCAAGATCTGCGTCGCCAATGCGGCAGAGAGGACCACCATGGATGAGAATATCTTTGTGAGTGACTTCTTGCGCGCCACCCGCGAAGGACAGACTGATCCGCAAGGTGTCGTGGCCGACTGGATCGATGAGCTTGAATCGGTACTGGAGAACGAAGAGCTTACCTCCGACGAGGCCTTCACGTTGTTGGCCACTCGGGAGAAATTGCGGCGAGTGAAGCCCGAGTTCATCAACGATGAAAACGGGTGGCAAGTTCTCAAGGCCGCTGAACAGCGTATTGCTGCAGGGCCACATTCATTGCTTGAATCAGCCTTGGCATTGGTGAATCCCCAAGCCTGGCTTGAGGATCTTCGCCGTCTGCACGCATCGTTCGAGGACGAGGACGAAATCGATCCGTATGAGCAATCGATATTCGCCGCACAGCTAATTGATGATCTGGATGATGCGCAGCTGCTGTTGGTTGCGGCTCAACGATTCGGCATTCAAGACAACCAATTGGAAGAGCAACTTGACCTATGTGAGAGTGATTTGGTAGCGCATGCCGATCTTTTCTATGAAGCGACCATCCACGTACAGAGTATTGGGTTGACCCTCCGGACGGATCTCGACGAGACCGATTATAACTTGGCCGCAACCACCCTTAAATTCATCGACCTTCTTGAAGCTGCCGAGGTGGTTGAAGCGGAGAATAACTTCGACCATATCACGC
Organism: Gemmataceae bacterium; assembly: GCA_026418875.1. Taxonomy (GTDB): domain Bacteria; phylum Planctomycetota; class Planctomycetia; order Gemmatales; family Gemmataceae; genus CAKZUU01. Next base: position 5,724 of record JAOAAM010000233.1, read on the forward strand.
CGCTGGATCCCGACTTGGCTCGCGCTCTCTACCACGCTTTGCGCGAGGAGGCCGGCTACACGCAACCACGGCGAACTTTCCTCAAGCTGATGAACAAGTACCGCCGCGCCTTCGAGCTTTTGCCGGTCGCTGCAGCGACGCCTCATGGACCGACTGAACCGCCCCAGCGCTTCGTTTGGCGATCGCCCGACGGCTCCGCGTTCGCTCGGATGATCCTGCCCGGAACGCCGACGAGCACGGACGAAGAAATCCGAATCGGTTTCTTCAAAGCATCCGATCAAACGCCATTCACAGCGTTGGCAGGCAAACGAATTCGTGTCGGCGACGCCGAGGCCACTGTTCGCCCCGAGGGCTGGTCCGCATTTTCGCTGAAGGACCTCGTCTCTTCAAAGGAGCCTTGGAAACTCATGGTGGAATCGGATGAAACCGAATGGCAATTGGAATTGCCGGATCCGGAGCACGACCGTTAACCAAATGCTGGAGATGATCATCTGTCCTTCCAATACGCCATGACTGCCCACCTGCCCCGGTCCTTCGCCGAGCTTACGGCGCATGAAGCGAGCGAGTTAGCATGTCGATTTGGTGCCCTTGCACGCTGGTGTCTCGACCCCGGCGTATTATCCAAGGCACGGCAGGATCCCACGATCACACCCTCTGTCGCCGAGACCTGGACGCCCCCGATTGGATGTCCCCGAGAACCTGGCGGATGTTGGATCGTTTTTGCAACAAAAGAGACGCGAACACACCTTCGTCCAGCTTTTATCCTGCCGTTTCGCTGGTGTCGCGGTCATGACCACGACCATCGACTTCCGCAGGCCGTCGTGAAATTGGCTGACCAAGTGCTTAGCGATTTCGCCAACGAATCGTCCCTTGGAGGTCACTCTTGGATGCTTCGTTGGTCGGCAGAAATCGTTGACCGTGAGATTCCCGAGCTAAAACTCGATGCCAGTTCCGGCTGGGCTGCCTTGGCGGCGGGTCTGTTAGTTGCGGCAGAGGGTGGCAGACTCGACACCGGCGTTTGGGCCTCCGCTCGTTGGGATCACGGCATTCAGCCTGTCGCAGATCTCGATCGAAAACTCGCTCTCGCGCGGGACTTCGGTGTCCACACGTTCTTCGTTCCCGGCTCTCAACTTCTCGAAGCTGAGCGCCTCGCGCAGCAATTGCAAGCGACGATCAAAGTGAAACCGCTCCTCGATGGCGAATTGAACCCGCGTAAAGCATTGAAACCGTATTTACAGCACCTAAAAGTTCGTCCGACGCTCGAGGATAGCCAAGAGGACCGGCGTGGCTACTTCCTCAGCCCAGACTTGGACGCGGGTGAAGCATCCGATTATTATCGGCAATATCTGCTGCCCGATATCATACAGCGTTGCCGAGCTGATGACTCATTGAAGACTCTCCCCGCGCCGGATGCTTTGATCACCATCGCCAGCGACAATCCCGACTTGGTCATTCTCGGCATTGAAGTTCATCGACCACGACGATGCCTTGTTTTATACACGACTGACAAAGCCAATGCGACGGCCTCAGCCCGCCAGGCAGCAAAGGAAAACTCGGTCGGATGCCAGGTTTATGAACAATCGTTCAACGATCTAGAGGATTTACGGGCCAACATGTCGGAGACGATTGCCCGCTTCATTGCCCATCATAAGCCGGAATCGATCCTCTTCGATCTCACGCCCGGTCCCAAGGACATCAGTTTTAGTTTGATGTTGGACGTTGCTCCATCGAAGAGCATGTTCTACTATCTGAAACATCAAATTGAGCAAAGTGTCCGCCGAGTCGTCCCCTTCTCCGAGAAGCCGATCGTTTGGCAGTCAATGGGCCGACTGCCGAAAGCTGATGGCACGAGCTGATTACGATTTGGTTCGCTCCGACTGCTGCTCGCTCGCTGAGCTACATCGGTGACACTGATGCCCTCTCGCCGTCGGGAGGCGTCATCCATCGGGAGAGAGGGATGGCGATAGCTAACGTGGCCAGGCTAAGCAATGCGGGTATCCTGCGATCTGGTTGCGTGATGGTGTAGCCGACGGTCCATCCCACCAAAATGAGATACAGCAGCGGCGGAAGAGGATAACTGGGAAGACGATACGGGTGCGGCAAATCCGCTCGTCGGCGAAGAGGAAAGACGCTCGCCACCGTCAATCCCGACGCCAACGCCAGTCCGACCGAGGCGTAATCTAATAATTCCAGAAACGTTCCCGACCAGATAAGGACCGTCGCCGCCAAGCCATGAAACCCGATCGCCATCGCGGGAACCTGTCGCCGAGGATGCAATCTTCCAGCCCAAACGGGAAAGGCGCGATCTCTCGCCATCGCATACGCGACTCGTGGCCCTGTGAGAACATAAGCACTCACGGATGCAAGTAAGCTTAGGCCGAACATCACGGCAGCAACATTCGCCACACTTGGACCGAATAAATGTTGGATCGCCAGCTCTGCCACCCGCTCGACTTGCCCAGGGGAGAGGGTCCTCATCATCGCCGGGTCAAGAGCGTAGATGTAGGTCACATTGACGGCAAGATAAAGCAACGTGACAGTGATCGTTCCGCCCAGCAAACAGAGAGGCAGAAGGCGAGCCGGATCGCGGATCTCACCACCGAGATATGCGGCTCCATTCCAGCCAGCGTAGGCGTACCCAACGTAAATCAGACCGACCGCGAGAGCCGGCCATTGCTCAGGCGATGGCCAAGCGCCTGCGGCGAGATGAGACCAACTGCCTTCGCCGTATGTCAACCCTGCGACCACCAACAACGACAGGACCGTGATTTTCACAATCGTCGCAGCGATCTGCAACCGGCTGCTCTGCCGATGCCCCAACGAGTGAGTGACGGCCACCGTGAGGACGATCAACGTTGCGACAACCTGAGCAAAGTGAGTTGCGATGATGGGCGGCAAGTTGGCATGAAGTATTTCCGTGAAAGGCGAGGTGAGATAGGAGGCGGCGAGCCGGGCGACGACCGCCGTCGGGGCGATAAACCCAATCACGAAGGTCGCCCAACCGGCGACGAAGCCCGCCGCGTTGCCGAATCCCTCCCGGACGAAAACGTAATCACCGCCGACCCGGGGTAGCCGCGTTGCCAGTTCGGCCACCGTGACCGCCCCGGCCCATGCCATCACTCCGCCGAGTAACCACAGGCCCAAAAGAGCCGCAGGATTCCCCGTGTCGCGCAGGGTAAACCCCGAGGTGGTGAGGATGCCCGCCCCGATCATGCTGGCGACGACGACGATATGGCCCGTCCAGTAACCGAAGCGTCGCGGCACAGAATCGGTAGGCAACGAGGTGTGGCTCGTCGGATCCTGAGATGTCATTACCGATCTTCGTTGTGATTCTTCGGATCAGAATTCGCAGCCTTCGCAGGTTTTTCGAAGACCACCAGGTAGTTCTCCTGAAGCAAATCTTTGACCTCACCGATTTTCTTGAATCCCGCAGTGGTGATTTCCTTCTCCACGATATTTTGCCCGGCACGGACATGATCAAGTATCCACTGGCGACTTTTACCCTCTTCGCGGATGAAATCGACGACGACCATTCGCCCGCCGGGTTTCAGGGCCTGATAGATCGAATGCAACATCCTCTCGGGATATTCGAAATGATGATAGGTATCGCAGATGAAGACGAGGTCAATCTCACCATGCGGAAGTTGAGCGGACGTATCAGTTCCCAGCACGGTCTTGATGTTATTTAACCCCGCTTTCTTGGCCGATTCGGTGATGTAGTCCAGGAATTTCTGGGCGATGTCCACAGCGTAGACCGTACCTTTATCTCCAACTTCGCTGGCGAACAGCCGAGTAAACAACCCTGTCCCCGCGCCGACGTCCGCCACCACCATGCCCGGCTTCAACTGACAGGCAGCCACGATTTCTTTGCGTTTATCGAAGGTTTCCCGGCTCTCACGCTCGAAACGAGAGAGCCATTCCTGAATGTTCAGGTTCGGGTCTTTGAAAGGATCGTTGATGCCCGGCTTGACGCTTTTGTCCTGTGCCCACGCCGAGACCAGCCCGACTGCAAGGAAGCAAGCCCAGATCGCCCATCGTTTCATGAGAATGGCTCCCGATGTTTGTGATTTAGGTGCATTGTAGCGACGCGACCTCGTCATTCAGGATCGGGGTATGAGCGGGAGAAAAAGTCAGGCAAGTACTTCGGTAATGACCTTCCCGTGAACATCGGTCAACTTTCGCTCGAAGCCGTTGTAGTACCATGAGAGCCGTTCAAAGTCGAACCCGAGAAGGTAGAGAACGGTGGCGTAGAACTCCCAGACATTGGTCGGGTTTTGCACACTGCGACGGCCGAATTCGTCGGTGGCCCCGTAGGAGACACCGGGTCGGACGCCCGCACCCATCATCCAGACGGTGAAAGCATCAGGGTTGTGGTCCCGGCCGGTGGTGTTGGCCTGATGCGTGGGCATCCGTCCGAATTCGGTGGTCCACAAGACCAAAGTATCTTGCAACATGCCCCGACGTTTCAAATCCGTCAGCAGCGCGGCGGTGGGCTGGTCGAAAACAGGTCCGTGTCGCTCGTAGTCGGGCTTCAAGGTTCGGTGCGCATCCCAATTGAGCAGTCCATCGACGTCGCTGGCCCGCGAGGCACAGTAGAGGTTGACGTAGCGGACGCCCCGCTCCAACAGACGTCGGGCAAGGATGCAGTTTCGGGCGTAGGCCGCGAGGAGTTTATTGGGGCTGTCGGTGCCATACAGTCTGTGGACCTCGGCCGTCTCCCGAGAGAGATCGGTCACTTCGGGAGCCGAGACTTGCATGCGGGCGGCCAATTCATAGGCGGCCGTTCGTGCAGCCAAAGTCGTGTCCCCGGGGCGAGATTCTTGGTGTTGAGCGTTGAGCAGATCGAGGAAGCGGCGCGTGTCGGCCTCTTCGTCAGGGGACACATCCGCGGGACGCTGAAGGTTGCGGATGTTCAGATGCGCGGCCATCACTAATGCTTGATGCCTCGCGGGGAGGAAGCCGTTGCTCCAATTTGCTTTTCCATTCGGCGGCTCGCCCCGAATGTCCGGGATGGCGACGTAGGTGGGCAGGTTGTCGTTTTCGCTACCCAAGGCGTAACTCACCCAGGCGCCGGCGCTCGGAAAACCCTCTTCGGTTCGCCCCGTGTTCATGAGGACGCATCCAGGTCCATGCGTGTTCGTCTTGGAGGTCATGGAATGGATAAAGGCGATGTCATCGACGTGCCGGGCCATGTGAGGCAGTAACGAAGAGATGCGTTTGCCGGTCTGTCCACAGGGGATGAATGGCCAGGGGGGAGCCATGAGGTTGCCGTTTTTACCCTGGAAGGAGACGAAATTCTCCTCACCCGGCAAGGGCTGTCCGCTGCGTCTGAACAATTCGGGTTTGTAATCCCACAGATCGACGTGCGAGGCAGCACCGGGGCAGAAGATCTGCAAGACACGTCGCGCCTTGGCTGGGAAGTGCGTGACTCCGCGTCCCGGCAGCCAAGGAGCCGACTCCGCTGCCCGAGCATCCCGGTGCCACAGATCCAACAGTCCGATCCCGGCCAGAGCCGTGAACGATCGGGACAATAACCCGCGGCGACTCACCACTTCATCCCAGGGGAAGGACATGGCGTATTCCTCGGTCAGTCGATCATGATGAATTCGTTGGCATTGAGCAAGGCGCGGCTAAAGGCTCGCAGACCGTGTCGAGCGATCAACTCGGCGGCCGCCCTCGCCTCCTCGGGGCTGGGAGCGCGAGAGAATGCCAAAGCGAAGCCCCGGCGGACCTGCTCGTCGGGCTGGGCTGCCTCGCTCTGCAAGCGTTCGGCAAAAGCTCGGGCCATATCGACGGCGAACGAGTGATTCAACATGGTCAAAGCCTGAAGTGGCGTGGTCGTGGCCGCCCGCCGAGGCTCAGCAAATGCGGGATCCGGACAATCAAAATCGGTCAACACATCGACGCGGGCAGAACGGGCATGGTGATGGTACACAGCCCGACGATAGGTTTCCGGCCCGTGGTGATCCAAGGGGACGTAAGTCGCCACGTTGTCTTGCTGGTAGTCGTACAGGCGAAATCCTGGTCCACCTTGGCGGCGGTCGAGTTTGCCCGCAACCGACAGCATCGTGTCCCGGATTTCCTCCGCCGTCATCCGTCGCGGGGGGAATCGCCACAAGTAGCGGCTATCGGCATCGAGCCGAGCAGCGTCCGCTCGCCACGCGCTGCTCTGCTGATAACTCCTTGATGTCATGATAAGTCGGTGCAGGGCCTTCAGTCTCCAACCGTTGGATCGCAGTTGTTGGGCCAACCAATCGAGCAGTTCGGGATGGGTGGGTCGGCTGCCCATTTTGCCGAAGTCGCTGGGTGTGTCGACCAGCCCTCGGCCGAAATGATAGTGCCACACCCGGTTGGCCAGGACGCGTGCCGTGAGGGGGTTGTCATCCGCGGTTAGCCAACGAGCCAGGGCGAGTCGGCGTGCCCCCTCGTCGGCCGATGAATCCAACGAATATCGCGAGGGCAGGTAGTCAAAGACGGCCGGGCTGGAGGGAACCACCGCATTGCCGCGCCGCTGCGGGTTGCCCCCGAGATAGACGTGTTGTGGTTCGGAGATCGGCCGGTGCGTGCCCACCCACCATAGGGGCAGCGGGGGCACCGCGGCGATTTCCTGATCCAGTCGAGCCAAGGCGGTTTGAATTTCCGCCAGCCGCACCCGCTCCGCCTTGGTCATGACGAAGTTTCGCAGGCGTCGCTGCCGGAGGAGTTCGTTCTTCGGTTGGCGATCGTCTGACGTGGCGACCACCCGCCAAGTCTCCCCGTCCAACGACGTTTCGATCCGATACTCGCCGACGAACGAGGTGATCGGGCTGTCTTCGCCCAAGGCTTTGGGCCGGTCGCTGGAGAAGACGACGCGGTGAATTCGGATCGGCTCTCGCAGCGTGATCAGCAACTCGCGATCCGAGCCGGCGGAGATCCAACGTTCGCCGAACCGGCCATCAATCGTCAACCCCGGGCTGTAGGCTTCGGCAAAATCCTTGGGCTGGCGTGAGGTGCCTCGCGCTGTCGCACCTGCCGAGGCAAGGGCCACGTTGCGTGGGTTCGGTTCATCGGTCCAGACTTCAAATTCGTCAATCTGAAAACGCCCACCCTCCGCCGCGTGCTGATCGTCCACCTCGACGCGTAGCCGGACGTATCGAGCCAAATGAGGCTCGAACACTTCCTCGGTTCCGTGTCGGCTATGCGGCGGTCGAACCCAATAACGGGAGACATCGCCACCCTTCTGCCGAGCCCGCTCATCCAACTGAGCGAACAACTGGCCGCGCTCACCCAGCAGGCGGTTTCGCTGGTCGTTCAGCGGCTTCCATCGAGCTTCGCGTTGTTGCCGAGCTTCGGCGGTGGCCACTTCACGGGAACCGTGGAATGTGCCGGCGAAAGTGGCGTACAAGGCGTAGTAATCTCGCTGCGTCAGAGGATCGAACTTGTGATTGTGGCAGCGGGCGCAACCCATCGTCAACCCAAGGAAGGCTTCGCTGGTGGCCCGGATCACTTCGTCGATCTGGTCGGCGCGGATTTGTGCTGCCGCCACGGGATCTTGATTCCCCACGTCGTCGTAAGGCCCGGCAACGAGAAACGCCGAGCCGATCTCGACGTCCGGCTGATCCTTGCCGATCACGTCGCCCGCCAAATGCTCGATGATGAATTGATCGAACGGTTTGTCCTCGTTCAACGAGCGAATGACATAATCCCGGAAGGGCCAAAGATTCGTGATGATCTCGTTGCGTTCGTAGCCGCGACTCTCACCGAAGCGGATGAGGTCGAGCCAGTGTCGGCCCCAACGCTCGCCGTAATGCGGGCTGTGCAGCAATCGGTCGATCAGCCGATCCACGGCTCGCGGAGCAACCTGTTTCGACCGACCGCCGTTCTCAACCAGACACTCCCGCTCGAACTGATCCACCTCCTCGGGAGTCGGCGGAAGCCCCAGCAGATCGAAGGTAGCCCGGCGAATGAACGCGCGAGCATCCGCCGGTTGATTCGGCTTTAACCCTTGCTCGGCCAGTTTCTGCCAGATGAAGCGATCAATCGGGTGTTGGCGCCACTCGGGGGGAGCATCAGGCACTTCCGGGGGCAAAGTCGAATTCAACGGTCGCAACGACCAATGCGTCGGAGTCGTCGGGGTGAGACCGGCGTGAGGTTTGGATTCGACTTTCGCCTCGCTCGTCTTGGGCGATGCCGGAGCCGTCGGTGGTTCCGCAGCCTGCAAGGGCCGGGTGAAAACGCAAAGTAATCCCACCGCGAGGAACCACCTCAGGCCGACGTGAGCGTGGCATGGAGCATCCCAGGACATGAGTCTGACCTCGCAACGAGTGCAGCGCGGTGCAACGGCTTATTCGCCAATCGATGGTCAGCGACGGCAGCATGAGCCACGACACGGATCCGGTGGGGGCCCGCCATTCCACCGCGAAAAGCGCTCCGGGGCGAATTCACCAAGGGAGGGTCAAAATTTACCGGCTGTCCACCATGATAATTGCCGAAGACGGCCGAAAAAAGCCCCTGTGGCCGCAGCAGCCCTGCGAAAGAGATTTGAGCTAGCCAAGTGGGAACCTGTTCCGTTACGATTCTCAGGCCGGTTCGCGTCCGATAAGAAAATGGGTAAACCGGCGCGATCACCGAAGCGGCGGAAGGAGGGCGGGAGCAGTGGGATCGGCGGCCACGTGGAAGTATCTCGGAGTCTTCCTGACTCTCCTGGCAGCCGG
>JAOAAM010000246.1 GCA_026418875.1 Gemmataceae bacterium
GGTCGATTCCAAACCTGTCCGTAACGTGCGGACGGCGGCGGGGAAATCCTCGAGGAACATGTAACCGGCCGCTTGCAGGATTCGGGATTCCTCGGACAGCGGATCGTTGCGAAGACGATTCGACGCCGCGGTGATGATCGAATTCACGACGCTCCGCGCGGAGTTCTCATCGCCCTCCCGTCGGTAGACTTGGGCGAGCAAAAACTTGGTTGTCAGGAAACGATCCGAGCGGAGGTTTAGCAAATGTTCCTTTGCGGCAGCGAGGCGATTTTCCGCGAAGTTGTACTCGGCCAGCATGGCGTGGGCTTCCTCCCGCTCGCTCTCGGGGAGAGTCAATGCCCGGCGGAGATGCGTGATCGCCAATTGGCGGATGCGTGGATCGCTCGAGCCTTCGGAGATCAACTTCTTTGCGACCCAGAGGTGTGCCTGGGGGAGGCCCACTTTGTCGACCGGCGCGAGCACATTCATTAACCGAGCGGCCCGCTGGGTCTTGCCTTGCCGCTCGGCAATTCGGGCCATGGCGAACATCACGGCGGGGTCGCTGCCGCGCAGTTGCTCGGCCCGGGCGAAACATAAACTGGCCCGGGGCAGGTCACCCTCGGCCAACGAGGCGTTCCCTTGAGACAGATACCGAGCCGCCAAGGGCTGACCACGATGCCAAGCCATCGCCACGCCGCTGGCCCCGACACCGATCAGCATCAGCAACGCTGGCAAGCCCAAAAGTAGACGGCGAAAGCGCTCGTTCCACCGGAAAAATGCCAGAATTCGACCAAGTCCGAACATCGTATGTTTATCGCCAGATTGTACTTGCGATCTTAGATAGACTTATCGGGACATCAGAGACGTCCCACTTGGTCTTCCCCGAGTTCGATTTCCAGCCGAACCCCAATAAACGTTATCTCCAGGGTGAGACGACGTTGATCCGGATGAAGTTTCCGAATTACGGCAGATTGACCTGCGAACATTCCACTTTTCACCCGAACGATGTCGCCTGGCCGCCCCACGAGTCGCTCCTGCACAAGGCGATTGTCGCTCAGAAATTCAGCGATCTCATACAACTCCCGTCGAAGCACCTCATAATCTGGAGGTACCAACAATTGCGCAATGCGGTTTCGAATCCCGGGCGGAATTCGCCGGTTGCTGCGAAATTCCGACTCTGAGCAGAAGACGTAGCCCGCAAACAATGGAACCTCGCTCTCGCGTCTCTTGCCCTTGTAATGCACCACGCGAGTCATGAGCGGCAGGAACGTGGGCACCCCGACATTTCGCAACGCCTCGGCAATCTGCTTTTCCCAGCGAGCGGACATTCTCAAAGCCGCCCAGCGCTCCACGTCCGGCAGGCCCAATGGCCGTGGCGCAAGCTCCAGTTTCGGCGACGACTCGTCCATGTCGCACCAGAAGTGGGGACTGAACCAAACGACACACTCGCTGTCTACTTTATGGATCAAGGCTCGTGCAGCAGCATCTCCCGCTCCACGACTCGGATCAGGTTCGCGGCGGTTTCGTCATTCGGAAATCTTGCCTGCCAATCGCGGAGAACGTCGCGAGCTTCTCCAAACCGTTGGTGGCGTCGAAGCAGGTTGACCAAGGCGTTGTAGGCGGCTCTCCGATCCGGAGCGACCTCGATCGTGGCGCGGTAGGAGGCGATGGCCTCGTCGATCCGACCCAACTGCGACTGGATGGTTGCCAGATCGTACCAATCTTGGGCAGTGCGGTCGCTCTTTGCGACGAGAAGTCTCGCCGCCTGCTCCAAGTAGGGCCGGCGGGAACTCTCATCTCTCGGGTCAGGGTGAAGGGTGGTGGCCGCCTCCCGCCAGATGCTCGGCAACGGTGGCAGCACTTTTTCACGCAGGGCCGTCTCGCCCCAAGCCTCGGCTCCAAGTTTCAGCACCGACTTCAGCCTCTTTCGGCTTCGAACGAGGTAATGTCGCCAAATGGACTGCGAATCGGCATGGCGTCCCGCCGACAGATACGCCCGTCCCAACGCAAACCACAGTTCGTGTTCGTCGGGGAGCACCCGGACGGCTCGTTCAAAGTACCGAACGGCATCATCCCCTCGGGCAAGCCGGTGTCTCCACTCACCAAGTCGGACGTGCGGCTGTGCCAAGTTTGGGCACAGATCACGACTGATGACCAAATGCCGAAGGCCCGTCTCGATCAGCGTGTCCGGTTGGGCTTCCGGGACCATCGCATGCAAGTCCAAATAAGCCTGACCCGCCCTTTGGCGTAAAACCGCATCATCCGGACG
>JAOAAM010000252.1 GCA_026418875.1 Gemmataceae bacterium
GCTTCGGCGTGACGGATGAGATACAAATGCATGGCAGTGCCCTGCGGCGGCTCGATGTCGGCGCTTTGAACCTATGGTTCGGCCCGCGTGTCGGCCACGTGCCGGCTTCGTTGCGGCACCGCGGAGGCTTCGCTAAAATACGGCGGGAAGTTGGGGCGTCGCATGCGTGAGCGTGAATTGTCATCCTGGTCATTCGCCCTACCCTGGCATCCTTGGGGTGTCACGGTTCGGGTCCACGCGCTGTTCCCGGCGATTGTCGCGGGAGTGATGTTGCGGGTGGCGACGGCCAAAGAGTACGACCATTCCCTCTGGCTTGAATCGGGGGCCATCGCCGCCATCCTTTTCATCTCCGTCCTCTGGCACGAGCTAGGGCATCTGATCGCGGCCCGTCGGTTGAACGGGGACGTGCCAGAGATGAACCTCTGGCCATTCGGCTCCCTCGCATTCGCCGATGTCCCGCAGACGCCACGCCATTACGCCTTGGTCGCTTCCGCCGGTTTGATCGCGAGCCTCGGATTAGCGCTGGCGGCAGGTGGGGCGTTGGTGTCGCTCGGATTCGTCCCGCCTTGGAGCCCGCTGCACTCCTCGCTGACGCCGAAGCTGAAAAACTGGCGCGACGGTCGAGTCTACACCAGCCGGACGAATCCCGGCGAAGCGGAATACTTCTATTACACCGATCCGGAGAATCCGAAACGTTGGTCCGCTCCCGTCAAACTCACCTTCGCCCTGACCGAAGACGGCCAGCGGTACTTAGCGCACCAATCCGAGCCGGTGGAACTCATCCGCGAGCGCGATCGCTCCTATTGGCGGCTCAAGGGCACCTCGATTGAGTTGGAAGCGGCCCGACTGACCGCCTGGCCGATTTGGCTGACTCGGCTGTTCCTGATGAATTGGCTTTTGGTCTGCGTCAATCTGCTGCCGGCGCTGCCTCTGGACGGCGGCCGACTCTTGCAAGCGTGGCTGTGGCAACGGGGTGAGCGACGCGATTCCGCCGCCACGGCTGCTTACGCAGGTTTTGTCGTCGTACTGAGCTTGGGCGTTTACGCGATCGTCATGAACGACCTTTTGCCGGCGGTGCTCGCAGCGGTCGTGTACCTCCGTTCGCGACATGAGTTGATTCGCTTGGAGCGTGAGGCGGAGGAGTCGGCAGCCAGCGACTTCGGCATCGAGGATCCGGCTGAAAAAGAAACCTCCGACGAACCGGTCCGATCCTCCCCGGCCGCTCGGATGAACTGGTGGCAACGCTTCTGGCACGAACGTGCCGAACGCCGCCGCTTGCGCGAGTTGGCCCAGCGTGAAGCGGAAGAGCGCCGCCTGGACGAACTGCTGGACAAAATCCTACGTCATGGCCGCGGCTCGCTGACCGACGAGGAAATCCGATTCCTGACCCGGATCAGCAGCCGCTATTCAGCGAACAACCGCAACACACGAGATTCCCACGCATGAGCCTGATCGAGCCGAGGACGCTCAAAGGTTTTCGCGACTACCCCCCCGCCCTGATGATCCCCCGGGAGCGGATGTTGGAGACGGCCCGCCGGGTGTTCCGCTCCTACGGTTTCGCCCCCATCGACACACCAGCACTGGAATATGCCGAAATCCTCACGGGCAAAGGCGGCGAAGAATCGGATCGGTTGATCTACCAATTCAAGGACCACGGCGGGCGCGATGTGGCGCTGCGGTTCGACCTCACGGTTCCGTTTGCTCGGTTCGCCGCCCAGCACATTGGCCAGCTAGGCACACCCTTCAAGCGCTACCACATGGGTCCGGTATGGCGGGGCGAGAACACGGCCCATGGTCGCTATCGCGAGTTCTGGCAGTGCGACTTCGACACGATCGGTACCCACGCCAACGCCGCCGACATCGAAATCGCCCTGGTCATTCACGACCTCATGACGTCGCTCGGCTTCGAGCGATTTTCCATCCGCATCAATAATCGACTCGTGTTGAATGGGCTGCTAGAGAATATCGGCTTGGCCGATCGCGCCGTCCCACTACTCCGGGCGTTGGACAAGCTGCCGAAGATCGGTGCCGACAAAGTCTGCGACGAAATGCAGCGAACCGCTGGCGTCACCGCGGATCAGGCACGCCAAATCCTTGCCCTGGCCGCCCTCCAAGGTGACAACGAGTCTGTCTTGAATCGACTGGAAGCGGAATACGGCTCCAATGCCCGGACCGCCGAGGGCATTCGTCGTCTGCGTGAACTTCTGGCGGTGGCGACGGAGGCGGGAATTCCGCGAGACCGGCTCACGATCGACTTGGCGATTTGCCGCGGCTTAGACTACTACACCGGCACGATCTACGAAACCTTCCGACTCGACAAAACAGACATCGGCAACGTCTGTTCCAGCGGCCGCTACGGCAATTTGGCCAGCCATTACACCAAGCAACAACTGCCAGGCGTCGGGGCATCGCTAGGTCTGGACCGACTCCTCGCCGCCATGGAAGAATTGGGCATGATCCGCGATGTGAGTACCCCCGCCCCGGTACTGATCGTGCAGTTCGACCCAGCTCGACTCGGGGCGTACCAAAACCTGGCCCGCAGATTGCGAGGCTTCGGGATCGGCACCGAGGTCTACCCCGAGGCAAAAAAGATCGGTGCGCAATTGCAGTATGCCGAACGCCGCGGCTTCTCACTGGCCTTGATTGCAGGGAGCGAGGAATTCGCCCAGCGAGTCTGGAAGGTCAAGCATCTGGCGACGCGGACGGAAACAGCGGTCGACGATGCCGAGGTCGTGGAGTTCGTCCGCTCCCGGTTGACCTGACCCCCCGGGGCCGTCGTCCCCACCCCAACTCAGGATCGATACGCCATGGATCGGGCCAACCATTACGAAACGGCCTTTGCTGCCTTCCTGCGGCAAGAGCGGCTCGGCTACATCGCTGTGAACGAGTCACGCCGTTCGCTGGTGGATGGCGAACCGGTGAAGAGCCTCGACTTTATCGTGTACGCCCCCTCGGGGTTGGGGTTGTTGGTGGATGTCAAAGGCCGCAAGTTTCCCGGGGTCTCCACTGGGC
>JAOAAM010000254.1 GCA_026418875.1 Gemmataceae bacterium
GCCCAGTGGAACCGTTGCCCCCGGACAACCCGAAGGCAGCGTTGGCGGCCTTCACCGTGCCGGGGCAGGCCGAGGGCGTCTGGAGTGCGATTGAGGCGGACCTGAAAGAGCCGGGAGGGCACCATTGCACCGCGCGATTCGGTCCCCGGCTGATTAAGCAGGAGCGCTGTGCTTACCTCCGCCCCGTGATCGTTTATTGCGAAGGTCCGGACAAAGCGATTGCCAAGAAAGAGTACATGTTCCCCTTCGCCACGGTCGTGGAATGCCCGCAGGAGCAGATGCTTGCCAAGATCGGGCCGACGCTGGTCTGCTCCGCGGTGACGCGCCAGGCGAAGTTCCAACGCGAACTGGCGGATGCGACCCACATCGACCGCCTGAATATCGGACCGATCCCAACGATCCAATTGAACTGGCTCCAGCCACACGAGGGGAACATCGTCGACTTCCTGTTCCGCGCCCGGGCATTCCAGTTCGACCCGAAGATGGTTGCGATATGAGTTCTTTGGCTGTGGTCGAAGGAAGCCTGGTGGAAACTCTTTCGGCCTTCGATTACGTCCCGTTGGGCCGACTGGTGTTCGGAGCGGGGACGTTGTCGCGCTTGGGGGAGTTGGTCCGCGAACTGGGCGGTCAACGGGTACTCTTGGTGACCGACCCCGGATTGGAGGCAACCGGAAATCCGCAACGCGCGATCCGCTACCTGACCGAGTCGGGACTGGCGGTGGCGGTCTTCGATGGCGTCGAGGAGAACCCGGAAAGCCGACACGTCCGCGCCGGGGTCGAGGCGGCCCGAGCGCACCAGGCGGATTTTCTCGTTGCCATCGGCGGCGGCAGCGCGATGGATTGCGCCAAAGGCATCAACTTCCTGTACACCAACGGCGGGACGATGGCCCAGTATCGCGGCTTTGGGAAAGCCACAAAGCCGATGCTGCCCTCCATCGGCGTTCCGACGACGGCCGGCACAGGGAGCGAGGCCCAATCCTACGCCCTCATCGCCGACGACTCGACGCATCTGAAGATGGCCTGCGGCGACCGGAAGGCCGCCTTCCGCATCTCGATATTGGATCCCGAATTGACCCTTTCCCAGCCGCCGCTGGTGACCGCGGTCACGGGCCTGGATGCCATCGTTCATGCGGTCGAATCCTATGTCAGCACTCGGCGGAATCCCATTTCGCAAGCCTTCTCCCTGGCGGCGTGGCGGCTGCTGGAGCCGAATTTCAGCCGCGTCTTGAGCGATCCTCAAGACTTGAATGCCCGTGGCGCCATGCAGTTGGGCGCGTACTTGGCTGGCATGGCCATCGAGGCCGCGATGCTGGGGGCGGCTCACTCCTGTGCCAACCCGCTGACGGCGCATTACGGCACGA
The DNA here is from genome assembly GCA_026418875.1 of Gemmataceae bacterium. GTDB lineage: Bacteria > Planctomycetota > Planctomycetia > Gemmatales > Gemmataceae > CAKZUU01. Next base: position 1,362 of record JAOAAM010000254.1, read on the forward strand.
CGCACGGATTGGCCGTGGCGATCCTCTTGCCGCATGTCGTCCGCTTCAATGCCCCGGTCGTGGAACCGCTGTACGCCGACTTGCTCCGTCTTGGCCAACTGAACAATGGTGAACCGCCGGCCGAGATCCTCGCCCGCCGCATTGAGTCGCTGGTCGTCGAAGCGGGCTTGCCAAGCCGACTGGGAGAATGCGGCGTCGCCCGCGAAATCCTGCCGATCCTCGCCGAGGAAGCCCACCAACAATGGACCGCGCGATTCAATCCCCGCCCCGTGACGGAAGCCGACCTGTTGCGAATTTACGAATCGGCTTGGTGAGGAACCAAGCCGACCGACCCCTTTTCCTTTGCCGTGGAGACCTTCACATGATGGGTGCCCGATGGTTGGCATGGATGTGGGCCGTGAGCGCCACAGCCGCCTTGATGGCACAAGCCCCGAGCAACAAAGGCCCTGGCGATTGGCCGCAATGGCGTGGCCCGAAGCGCGATGACATCAGCCAAGAAACCGGATTGCTGAAAAGCTGGCCCCGTGGCGGCCCCCCCTTGGCCTACAT
>JAOAAM010000291.1 GCA_026418875.1 Gemmataceae bacterium
CCCATCTTCCGGGCGACCAACTCGTCCAAGCGGCGGACCCGATCATGATCGCCCCGGAACAAGGCGAGGAAGCTCGCTTGGGTGCCCGTCGTTCCCTTGGCACCTCGGAATTTCAGTTCCGCAAGCCGGTGTTCAAGCTCGTGGAGATCGAGGAGGAAGTCGTGCAGCCACAGGCAAGCACGTTTGCCCACCGTGGTCAATTGGGCAGGCTGGAAATGGGTGAAGGCGAGTGTCGGTTCCTGACGCCACTTTCGGGCGAATCGCGCCAGGCGGCGGATGACATCGACCAGGCGACGAAGCAGCAACTTCAGGCTGTCCCGCATCAGGATCAGGTCGGCGTTGTCGGTGACGAAACAGCTCGTCGCACCGAGGTGGATGATGTCGCGGGCTTCGGGACAGGCATCACCGAAGGTACGGATGTGAGCCATGACGTCATGCCGCAGCCGCCGCTCGTACTCTTCGGCTTTGGCGAAGTCGATGTCATCGAGGTGTTGGCGCAAGGCTTCAAGTTGTTGCGGGGCGATTCGGGGAGAGCCGTCGTCGCGGGTCAGTCCGAGTTCCGCTTGGGACTCGGCCAAGGCGAGCCACAGCCGACGCCAGGTGGAGTAACGTCGCTGTGCGGACCAGATCCGGGCCATCTCCGGGCTGGCGTAGCGTGAGACGAGGGGATTCTCGACAAGGGCGGCCTGATCAATCATGGGGTTCATCCGTGGCGGAGCGACTTCTTGATGCCGTTGTTACAAGCGTCGTGCCGGGAAGCCTTCCCGCAATCCACACGGGGGCTAAAGTCGGCGAAACCGCAGCCTGCGTCGGGTCGTTGTAGGGTTGATGTGAAACTTTGGCCGGGACCAAAGGCGGTGAATGGCCGATGTTCGGGGAGGGAATCCACCGCGAAGGGAATCCGCGGTCCACGTGACCGCCGGAAAGGAGAAATCCGATGACGCTGAAGAAGATGCTGACGGCGCTGGTCGTCGGCGTGCTGGCGTGGGTGGCTTGGGACCGCGGGGCGACAACGGCCCAAGCGGCCGACGCACCCCTGACCCGCTTCCACTATTACCCCTACTACTATTGGCCGCACAACTACTGGCCGACTCAAGGACCGCGTTGGCCGGAGCCGCCCGGGTCACCCTACATGCGTCCGCCGGCTTACATGGCCTATCCGCCGTTCCTCGAACATCGCTGGCGTTTCGAGTTGTGGCAGCCGCAACGCTACTACCGCGGCTTCCACTTCTGGTTGGATCAATTCTAAGCCACCGCCCGCATCCCCTGCCACGACGATCGACGCCGGCCCTTTCCCCCGAGGGCCGGCTTCTTTTTCTGGTTCCGGCTGGCTGCCTCTCGTTCCCGGAATACCCGAAAGGTCCCAGATCCCCGTAGTTTCCCCGTCCACAAGTCACGAAAGTCAGTCGCGGTGGACCTTGCGGAAGTGTTCGGCGATCACCTCCGGATGGACGTGCCAACCGCAGTCATCGCAAGGGGGTAGGCTCTCGTAACAATGCCGGCAATAGAATGGTCCGCCACGCAAAAACTGCTCCAGCCGCGGACGATCCTCCTCGGGCAAGTCGATGACGTTGCGGGGGATCGGCTCCCGGCGACTACAGCGGTCGCACTTGCGGATGTTGTTCTTCGCCAGGATCGGTGCGTAGTGCTCGTGCAAGCCCCGGGGGACCGTGCCTGTCCCCTGACACAACGGGCAGGCCATCCCCAGTTGCGCGATGATCGCTTTTCGAATGAACGCACTTTTGTTCTGCAATTTGTTCAAAAAATCCGCGAGTTCTTCTTCGACCTTGAAGGCCACGATTTGGGTTTTGGGGGACTTGCGAGCCATGCGTGAGTCTCAGGACGGCGAATTTTCTCCAATTCTACGCGGTCGGGTGAGATGAGCAACCATGCCCAACGGCCCACCGCAGCAGCGAGCCGGCAGGCTGTTCCGAGGTCCAACATCTAGCGGCGAGCCGCCCGGATGATCCGGGGTCCAACATCCAGCGGCGAGCCACCCGGATGATCCAGCGGCCAACTTCCAGTGGCGAGCCCGCGGGCCGGCAGGCCGGCAGGTCCGCAGAACCTGATCCGACTTGACGCGATCCGCGCAAAACTCTAGAAGGCCGACCGATTGAGGCGGGACGCCGTGTCAGCCAGCATCGACG
>JAOAAM010000311.1 GCA_026418875.1 Gemmataceae bacterium
GCCCAGTGAACCGCTCGAGTCCGCCGTCATTCGTTTCTGCGGCGACTCCGGCGACGGCATGCAAGTCGTGGGCGGCCAGATGACAAATGCCTCGGCCGCCTTCGGCAATGACATCAGCACCTTCCCGGACTTCCCCGCCGAGATCCGCGCTCCAGCAGGCACCCTCGCCGGTGTCTCGGCCTTCCAATTGCACTTCAGCAGTCACGACATCTACACGCCAGGCGACGAACTGGATGCCTTGGTGGTGATGAACCCCGCCGCACTGAAGACGAACCTCAACGATTTGAAACAGGGCGGCATCCTGATCGTGAATGAGGACGAGTTCGACACCTCGAACCTGAATAAAGCAGGCTATCCGCCGGGTTACAACCCCCTCCATGACGAAACAATCCTGACCCGGTACGATGTCCACCGCGTCCCCATGACCCGTTTGACGCGGGACGCCGTGGAGGGGCTGGGATTGTCCCCTAAAGAAGCCGCGCGGTGCAAAAACTTTTTCGCCTTGGGTCTGGCTTACTACCTGTACGACCGCGACCTGACCACGACCAAGGAGTGGATCCGCCAGCGTTACAAGAAGAATCCGGCGTATGTCGAAGCGAACATCCGTGCGTTGGAGGGCGGATACAACTACGGCTACTCGACGGAAACTTTCATCAAACGCTTTTACGTCCCCCGAGCCCAACTAGCGCCCGGCAAATACCGCAAAATCACAGGCAACGAAGCAACCGCTTGGGGGCTGGTGGCGGCGGCCCACCGCGCGGGCAAACGCCTGTTCTACTCCGGCTACCCCATCACTCCAGCCAGCGACATCCTGCACCAACTTTCCGAGATGAAGCGATTCGGCGTGCGGACCTTCCAGGCGGAGGATGAGATCGCCGCCATGACGGCCACCTGCGGGGCGGCCTTCGCCGGCGAAATTGCCGTAACCGGCTCCAGCGGTCCTGGGATCGTGCTGAAAGGCGAGGCCATCAATCTCGGTGTGATGACCGAACTGCCGATGGTCATCGTCGACGTGCAGCGCGGCGGTCCCAGCACCGGCCTGCCCACCAAGACCGAGCAAGCCGACCTTCTGCTCGCCATGTACGGTCGGAACAGCGACAGCCCAGTTCCTATCGTGGCAGCGGCCAGCCCGAGCGACTGCTTCCACATGGCCCAAGAGGCCGTTCGCATCGCCGTCCAGTTCATGACCCCCTGCTTTTTGCTGACGGACGGTTATATCGCCAACGGTTCGGAGCCGTGGCGCATCCCTCGCTTGGACGATTTGCCGCCGATTGTCATCAAACATCCCGAGGGCCGAGTGCATTCCGCGAATGGTCAGAACGGCCACGAGGGCAACGGTGAGGCCAAACCCTTCTTGCCCTACCAGCGGGACGAGAGGTTGGTGCGACCGTGGGCCATTCCCGGCACTCCGGGGTTAGAACATCGAATCGGCGGGATCGAGAAGAAAGACGGCACGGGCAACATCGACTATTCCCCGGCAAACCACCAGCACATGACCGAGACTCGGCACAAGAAGATCGCCAACATCGCCGACACCATCCCCCTCCAGGAAGTCGTCGGCCCGAAATCCGGGAAGTTGCTCGTCATCAGCTGGGGTGGAACCTATGGGTCGGTCCTTGCCGCGGTGCAGCAATGCATTGCCGAGGGCAAGTCAGTCGCCCACGCCCATCTTCGCTACTTGAACCCATTCCCGAAGAACCTCGGGGAAATCATCCGTAACTACGAAAAAGTTCTCATTCCGGAATTGAACACCGGTCAGTTGCGGCTGTTGATCCGATCGATGTTCCTTGTGGATGCTCAAGGTTTCAACAAAATTCAAGGAAAGCCGTTCCTCATC
>JAOAAM010000328.1 GCA_026418875.1 Gemmataceae bacterium
GGTTCACCCCGCCCTGGACATCCTCGCCGAAGACTTCGTCACCCACGGGTACGACTTGCGCCGGCTGATCCGCGTCATCGCCTCTAGCCGTGTCTTCCGCCTCGACAGTTCCGGCGATCCGTCGCCCGGCGAGAGTGACGAGCAGCATTGGGCCGTCTTTCCCCTCACCCGACTGCGGCCCGAGCAAGTCGCGGGCAGCATCCTCCAGGCCGCCTCCATCAGCACCATCAATGCCCAGTCGCACATCCTGCTGCGATTGGCACGCGCCGGGCAGGAAAATGAGTTCGTCACCCGTTATGGCGACTTTGGTGAGGACGAGTTCGATGGCCGGGGCGGCACCATCCCGCAGCGACTGCTCTTGATGAACGGCAAACTGGTCCGCGAACGAGTCACCGCCGAGATGATGAACTCCGTCGGCCGAATCGCCTGGATGGCCCACGAGCCGAACCTGGCGGTCGAGACAGCTTACCTCGCCACCCTCTCCCGCCGCCCGACTGCCGAAGAGGCCCAACATTTCGCGGCGGTGCTGGCCGATCCGACTCAGCCTCGTGCCCAACATCTGGAAGATCTCTTCTGGGCCTTGGTCAACTCCGCGGAGTTCTCCTGGAATCATTGATCCGTGAACGCGCCAACATAACATTCTGACGGGTATTTTCATATGTTGCCTTCCTCCCGCGAGACTGAAATGCGACATCTCTCCCTGCATCGCCGCAGTTTCTTACGCCTCGCTGGACTTGCTGGGGCCACTTGGTTAACTCCGATAGGAGAACACCTGGCCCGTGCGGCCGAACAGCGGGGCAAAACCTCCGAACCGGCTCAATCGGTCATCATGCTCTGGATGCAGGGCGGACCCAGTCAGTTGGAAACTTTCGATCCCCACCCCGGGACTCGCATTGCCGGTGGAACGAAGGCAATCCGCACTTCGGTTCCCGGCATCCAACTCGCCGAGGGGCTTGAACGACTCGCCGAACAAATGCAACATATCAGCCTCATCCGCTCCATGGTGAGCAAAGAGGGCGATCACGAGCGCGGCACCTACACGCTCAAAACCGGTTTCCGACCCGACCCCACCGTCGTTCATCCCGCGCTGGGAGCGATCATCTGCCATCAGCTCCCCGTCGGCTCGACCGAAGTCCCTCGCCACATCAGCATCTTCCCCAATGCTTGGCCGCCCCGGGGTGGTTATCTTGGTGATCGTTATGATGCCTTCCTCATGGGCGATCCGGCCGGGCCGGTGCCCGATACCATTTCCGCCGTCACGCCCGCCCGGGATGAGCGTCGGATCCAACATCTCAACCTCATCGATGCCGCCTTCGCCCGCTCTCGTGCTGAACGCATGGAGAAGACGCTGCACCAAGAGACGATTCGCCATGCCCGGAAGATGATGACTTCCGAACAGCTCAAGGCCTTCGATGTCTCATTGGAGCCGGCCTCGGTCCGAGCGGAGTATGGGGATACGCCCTTCGGTCGTGGCTGCCTGGCCGCACGTCGGCTGATCGAGGTCGGCGTCCGCTGTGTCGAGGTGAATCTCGGCAACTGGGATACGCATGTGAATAATCACGAACTCACCCGGGAGTTAGTTCGGACATTAGATCCCGCCTTTGCCGCCCTGCTCAAGGATCTTCGATCCCGCGGACTGCTCGACAAAACGATCGTGATGTGCCTGGGTGAGTTTGGTCGAACACCCAACATCAACCCGGCGGGCGGACGAGATCATTGGCCCACCGGCTTCAGCGTCGCCCTTGCCGGCGGAGGCATCCGCGGTGGGCAGGTCATCGGGGCGACCGATCCCGAAGGCGGTCCCAAGCCCGCGGAGCCTGTTCAGGTCGGCGACCTGCATGCGACGATCCTCACTGCCTTGGGTATTAGCCCCGCGACCGTGAATCAGACACCCATCGGTCGAACGGTCCGCTTCGCCGAGGGCAAAGCCATCCCGCAGCTGCTCGAAGAATCCACATGATCCGGCGGGCTGCCCCTCCGGCGGCGGGTCGGTCATTCGGCGTGCCCCATCCACGACCGATCGCGGCGTCGGCTCGTTTCGCTTGACTTTTTCGCCCCGCATCCAACACTGGCACCTGATCGTCCCGATGCGCTGAACCGTCCGACCTGCGGTCGGCTCAGCTCAACTCGCGGTTCGCGTGTCGCTTCCGGTTTCCGCGTGTCGCTTCCGCTCACCGCGACGCCTTGGATCGCATGACCTTTCCTTGCTCCCATCTCAGGGTACTGCCATGTCCGACTCCATCCGGAATTCCAAAATGTCCGATTGGCTGATCCGTGAGGCCCTCCGGCTGGCCGATCTTGGATTCCCAATTTTCCCGTGTCTCCCGCTGGCGAAAAAGCCCTACACCCCCCGGGGGTTTCATGATGCGACGACCGATGCGGCCCAGATCGAACGTTGGTGGTCGCGTTGGCCTCGGGCGAACATCGGCATATCGTGCCAGGGGTTGTTAGTGATTGACATTGATGTCGTGGAGGATGCCTCCCATTCACGACGACCCAATCTTTGGCCCGCCGATCCCGATCAGCACGAGCAGCTGTACATGACGGCAGGGGCCGTGACACAGACTCCCCGCAAGGGTCGGCATCTATGGTTTCGCATTCCGCCAGGCAAACAATGGCAGCCGAAGGCCGGAGTGTTAGCTCCGGGCGTGGACATCCGCACGACGGGAAGTTATGTCATCGTTCCGCCCAGCGAGACCGAGGTTGGCCCGTATGTCTGGGTTCCCGATGCGGCACTTACGTCCCCGCCGGACCAGTTACCTTTGCCCCCGGATTGGCTGGTCACGCAGTTGGATCGGGTGGCAGCGAAACCGTTGCCTCGGACGCAGAACTACGAAGCGATCACCGCCGGAGCGACCGGAGCCATGACCACCGGAGCGAGCGGGGCAGCGATTGCCGGAGCCACTTCGGGAGAGGCGGTCGATCCGAATCTGATCATCGCGGAGGGACAGCGGAATAGTATGTTAGTTTCGCTGGCGGGCGGGTTGCGAAGTCGGGGATTGTTGCTGGATGAGATCGAGGCGACATTGTTGGCGGTGAATCGGAATCGATGCCGCCCACCCTTGCCGGAGGCCGAAGTTCGCTCGAATGCCCGGAGCATCTCACGTTATCCGGCTGGGTCGCTGGCGGCGGTTGGGCGACTGGCAGAGCGACGGTCGCCGCGGCGCTCGGAGCGTTCATCGGTGGCGGCGGGGCGAGGCGAGTGGCGGGAGTTGCCGGAACATCGACCTTTCCCGGTGGAGTCGCTGCCCGGGGCGGTGCAGTCGTTGGTCATTAGTTGTTCGGAAGCGTTAGGTTGTCATCCGGCTTATGTTGCGTTGCCCGTGTTGGTTGTTGCCGGGGCGGCGATTGGGAATTCGCGTCGGCTTCAATTGAAGGCTGGTTGGAATGCCTTGCCCATCCTGTGGGGGGCCGTGGTGGGTGAGTCGGGGACGTTGAAGACGGCCGCGCTGCAAATCGTGCTGAGGCCGGTCCGCATGCGGCAGAAGCATAGTTTGGAGACATTTCAAGAGCGCTGGCAGGAATATGAGGATCGATCGGCATGTTATGATAAGTCGCTGGCCCGGTGGAAGGAAGCGCGGAGCGACACGATCACGCCGCCCCCGCCTCGACCTCAGCCCCCCGTCTGTGAGCGAACCATCGTGGCGGATACGACCATCGAGGCGTTAGGTCCGATCCTGCAAGATAATCCCTTCGGTGTGTTGTTAGCTCGGGATGAATTAGCCGCCTGGGTGACGAGTTTCGATCGTTATTCCGGGAGAGGGAAGTCGGGAGGCGATGCGGCAAACTGGCTCAGCACGTTCAATGCGGAGAGTATTTTGATCGACCGGAAGTCGGGTTCGTCGCGGGTGATTTTCATTCCGGCGGCGACGGTGAGCGTGCTGGGGGGGATTCAGCCACGGATTCTCGCCCGGACGCTTGGCCCGGAGCATCGAGAATCGGGGCTGGCGGCGCGGTTGCTGTTGGCGTATCCGCCGCGGCAGGTCAAATCCTGGACCGAGACCGGCTGCTCACCGGAGCTGATCGATGCTTGGGGCCAGATCGTGGAGCGGCTGTATTCGCTGCGGGAGGGCTGCTGGCAGGAGGGCCAGCTGGTGCCGATCGTCGTACGGATGGATGCGTCGGCCCGGGAGCGCTGGGTCGAATTTTACAATGCCAACGCCCAGGAGCTGGTCGAACTGACCGACGAGCTGGCGGCGGCCTGGTCGAAGTTCGAGGAATACGCCGCCCGGCTGGCCCTGGTCGTCCACTACCTGCGTTGGGCGACCGGCGAACTCGCCGACGAAGCGCAACTCGACGGCGACAGCATGGCCGCCGGGATCCAGCTGGTGGAATGGTTCAAGAACGAGGCCCGGCGGGTGTACTTCGAACTGGAGGAGGCCGGTCCCGAGGAGCAACAGCAGCGTTTGCTTGATCTCATCGGCAAGCAAGGCGGGTCGGTGACGGTACGGGAGGTGCGGCAACAATGCCGCTGGTTGAAGCACCCCGGGGCGGCGGAGTCGGCCTTGCAGGCCCTCGTCGATGCCGGGCTGGCTCGCTGGGAGACCGTCGCCCCCAAGGCTCTGGGTGGTCGGCCGAGCCAACGCCTGGTGCTGATCGAGAACGGGCGCGAGCCGGGGCCATCGGAACCAGCCCCTCTGCCGTCCGAGTCCAAGTCTGAGTCCGAGTCCGAGTCCAAGTCCGAGTCGAAGTCCGAGTCGAAGTCCGAGACCGGGTTCGAACCGCAGGCCGCATCCGAATCCGCCGACCGCATCGCCTGACCCCGGCTGAGCCAAGTACCGCCACCGTGTCTACGAAACCTGGTGTCTACAAAACCCCAAAGTGTCTACGAAACCCCGGGTGTCTACGAAACCCAAAGTGTCTACGAAACCCCGGGTGTCTACAAAACCCCAAAGTGTCTACGAAACTGGGTGTCTACGAAACCCCAAAGTGTCTACGAAACTGGGTGTCTACGAAACCCTCGAATTTCCCGTGGAATTTTGAGGTTTCGTAGACAGGGAGGTTTCGTAGACAGGGAGGTTTCGTAGACAAATCGGTTTCGTAGACGGGGAGGTTTCGTAGACGGGGAGGTTTCGTAGACGGGGAGGTTTCGTAGACAGGGAGGTTTCGTAGACGGGGAGGTTTCGTAGACAGGGAGGTTTCGTAGACAGGGAGGTTTCGTAGACAAATCGGTTTCGTAGACGGGTGTCGTTTTCCGTCCGGGGGTCGGGGATCGTCGATCGTCGGTTGGGGATGGCGGGCCGGGATGGGCGGGGGGTCGCCGCAAGAGCCAGCCGCGAGCGGAACTTGCGGCCAATTTTGCTTAAATTATTGCCAACCAATGATTTATAGTTTATACTCCGGTTGGTGTTAGTTCCTACCTACCTAGGTAGATAGGGGCGGGGGAGTTCTATTTTATATATCACTATGT
>JAOAAM010000355.1 GCA_026418875.1 Gemmataceae bacterium
AGGTAGCACTGGTAGAAATCGAGGTCAATGGCGGTCGTGGCTCGCCACCCGCAGACTCGGTGATCGCCACCCGCTTGCGTCGCTTGGATGGGACGGCGGATTTCCCCGCCCGGCTCGATCGCGTAAAAGCCCAAGCCGTGGAGCGCTATCAACAGTGGGTATCACTCGAATCGCGTCGAATCGAGTCGGCGATGGAAAAGTCGGCCATGAAAGCGTTGGGCCAGAAATCTCCGACAGGCCCCCGGGAGCAAACCGAAGTCGTCTATTTCACGTGGTCGAGCAAAGAGCGTCGCTACCGTATTCACTTCCTGACCACGATCACGAACGGCGTCTATGAGTACGAGGGGGGCATCCGGATCGAGCTCTCTCGCCCAGAATCAGCCGGGGGGAAAAGCACCGGCCCTGCCAGCAAATCGACCAACCTTCGCTACGGAACGCAATTCGGTGTGGAATTCGGGCAAGGCTTTGAGGTTACAGCGGACGGACACTTCGATCGAATCCTCGAATTTCCCATCCAATCGTTTCAGCGGGAGGTACGTCCCCGGGGTGTCTTTGAACCGGTATTGGCCCCACCGCGCTTGCCACGACGCCATCGATGAACGATCCTGCGTCAGCGTTTGCGCAGTGCCGAGCGGTCGAATTGATCCGCGGCGAACTCTGGGTTGATTGAAAGTCCGGTGAAATAGTATGAGCCGATGAGATTGCCATTCCCGTCGATCAATTCGGAGCCGACTTGGAGCCAATGCTCCGCGTCGATCACGACTTTCACCGTGACGACGCCTTCTTCCTCGGGTGGGTCGCAGGTTCGCCGCAAGACGTAGCAAGATCGGCCATCGGCCTCGGGTACGGTCCGACGGCCAAGGTATTCCACCCGTAAGATTCCGCGCTCTTGGGCGGCACTCCAAGCCCGCAGCGTCCGCTCCGTGCCCTGCCGCATGCTAAACTCGCGGATGTTGTACCGGCCGCCGTCTTGCACCAAGCGCCCATCGGGATCGAGATCAAGAACGACATTGAGGCGAGTCAAGATGGCGATTCGGTTTTCGTTCGCCCCCTCAACGTACAGTGAAGCTTTCGCGCCACGACTCCCCTCACGCCACTTCATCAGTACCCGGTAGGGTGATTCGCTGAACCAGAAGTCGATGACCTCCCGAGGCTGCAACTTGCCGCGAATTCGCTCGGTTTTGCAAAGCACACCGCTGTAACCTCGAATATTTCGGACTTGGTGCCTCAAGCAGGCGTCGAGGAAGGCTACGGCGTCGGTGACGGCAAGCCGATCCATCTCCGCGGTGTCGGGAAGGGCTCCGCCATGTTCGACGACACGAGGCGGTTCCGGGGAAGGTTGCGGAACCGACATGGCGACGGGGCTGTTGTTCGGCACCAGCACGACGCACAACGGTAAGCACACCAGCAGGAAAACGAATCGATGACGCATGGCTTTGTCGCTTGGCAACGGGGCAAAGAGGGCGGTATCCGAGGGACGCCTCAGGCTGACGGTCGTTTTTTCGTTTATCGCCGCGGCCGCCCTCGATCGAATTCAACAATTCCAACGGGCACGGCTCGCCGGTTTCCCACGTCATCGGCATAACCCGAAATCTCCACCGCCTTGCGCATACGAATTGCTCCAGCGGTACGGCCAATATCGGGCCGGGCTGGCCTATGTGTAGGATGCCCGGGGCGAGCCATCGTGTGCACTCCGAGCAAACCGCTGCACGAACTCCCGGACCGCAGCCGCGGGGCCGTGCGGTGCTTGGAAGATCGACGTCGCCGCCACCAAGACGTTGGCACCGGCGGAAACCGTATCACCCCCCGTCTCCAGATTGATTCCTCCATCCACTTCCAACTCGCAGGCCGGATGGACTGTCTCTTATACACATCTGACGCTGCCGACGAGCG
>JAOAAM010000398.1 GCA_026418875.1 Gemmataceae bacterium
CCCCAGTCCATGACTTGCACTTCGCCAAACTCGCCGACCATGACATTCAGCGGCTTGAGGTCGCGGTGGATGATGCCGCGACTGTGGGCGAACCCCACGGCCTGGGCGATCGGCTCGAAAATTTGGATATAGCGCGGCTGATTGTCCTTCGGGTTGCTTCGGTCCTTCAGCAACTTCGCCAGCGTCTGACCGCGGATCAGCTTCATCGCCAGCCAGGGCATGCCGTCGGGCAGCGTGCCCATTGCGTGCACCGGCGGAATGTTGGGGTGCGGCAGCTTGGCTGTGATCTTCGCCTCGGTGACGAACCGCTCGGCGTTTGCCCCCGGCAGCAACGTCTTGATGGCGACTTCACGATCCAGCGTCTGGTCATGCCCGGCGTAGACACGCCCCATGCCGCCGTGGGCGATCTCGTCGAGGATGCGGTAACCGGGGATCATCGGTACCTCGACCGGCGGCGTCGGTTGGTGCGGCCCCGGTTGGTGCGGCCCCGTCGACGGCTCCGCCTGCGACACGTCGACTGTGACCGGCTCTCCCTTTTCCATTTCGGGGGAGTGATCGACGGTGCAGTTCGGATCAGGAAAAGGACGAAGAGACGGATCAGGCAAGGGCTTGGGCGACGGCATCGCTCACCTCGGGCGTCAGGATGATCCGAGCATCCGCGTGCATCGTAGCAGCTTCCCCGTGCAACACCAGGAAATTCCAACCTGACTCATCCCCAGGTCGGATGAGGACGCGACAGAGTGGGACACAGGCTGGCAGCGTTTGCGCGTGGCACAAAACGAAGGCGGGTCAGCGAAATGAGGGGTTGACCGTTCATCGTTTGTGAATTCGCGAATCCCCTGGACCGCGACTCGTCGCCGGCTCCCGCGGGGCAGGATCTTCACTCTTGCCAGACCGCGATCAGGTTCGTGGTTGACAATCGCAAAGGATACCCAACACTTCAGGCGCCGGCGGTGTCGACCGACGGCGGGGCGGCGATCGTCCCGGCGAACGTGGCGGCGAAAAAGCGTTGCCGACGTTGAGCGTCCGCCCCGAGTCGGCTTCGGTCCGTCTACCGTCGGGGTCGTGGGACGGTGAAACGATGTGGAATGATGGAAATGCACGAAAAAGTGGCCCGTAGCCTGGAAGGTGGGAAGAAGATGCCCGTCGGCCGAATGCGATGGTTGCGTTTCATGGCGACAGGGAACACCGAAATTTACATATCCTTGGCACTGGGCATCTCAACCTTGGGGATCCCCTCCCAACATCCCGAACCCGGATCGCGGATCGCTCTTCATACTTGGAGATCGGGCCTATGGAGATCGGGTCAAACAGCGGATCAACTCCGCCTGCTCCGGGTACATTCGGATGAGTTCCTCACGCTGTCCCGTTTGGTAGTCTGCGTAATCGAAGCCCGGTGCCATGGTGGTCCCCAACAAGGCAAATCGGCCGCCCTCCACCAGATGGCTGCCTTGCCAGACCCCACCCGGCACGACCACTTGTGGCTGCTGCCCTGCGAGCACGGCGGAGCCAAGGGTCACCGTTCTGGACGAACCGTCAGGCCACAACTGCAACATCCGAACTGGATCACCGAGGTAGAAGTGGAAGATCTCATCCGTGGGCAAGCGATGCATTTCCGAGAACGTCTCCGGCGTCAGCAGGTAGTAAATCGCGGTTCCAAGCGACCGCTGATTCCCCCGGTGCATCATCGTTTCGGGCGATCGATACGTCTCGCGGAAGAAGCCACCCTCCAGGGGGTGTGGCTCCAGTCTCAACGCACGGATGATGTCATCGACGAGCGACATTTCTCAGCCCTCGGGAGAACCTCATGCCCTACTTCCGACGTCGGTCAGTCGGGTCGTTTCGCGGCCAGGATGAAGTAGCCCCGGCTCTCGAAGACCTCTGGCTCGCCATAAACTCGCTGGACAATCGGATCGACGCTTGCGAATTGCTTCGTTACCAAGTAGAAACGGCCACCCGGTTTCAACAACTCGCGCGACCGTTCAACAAAAAGCTCCGTAATGGAGTCGATGGCGTAGTAGGGCGGGTTCGTCAGGATCACATCGAATTCAGCCCCGGTCAACGACTCCAATCGACTTGCCGCAACAACACGGTAATTCGCCAGTCCTGCGGCTTGAGCGTTCAACTCGGCCAGGGCAGTGGCTCGCAAGTTGCTGTCGATGAAGACCACATGCCCCGTCGGACCCGTTCGACGCGCGGCCGCCAGGCCGACGGCACCGGCACCGCACCCCAAGTCCAGCACGCAGTCGCCGGGTTGAATCTCCGCGGCCAACAAGAGCGCCCGTGTCCCGGCATCCAGTTGTCCGTAGGTGAAAACCCCCGGTCGGGTGACGAACTTCAGTGGTTCCCCCTCGTCGACTCGGGCATGGACCAGCATCTCGTGGCGTCGCCGGGGGCGGTCCCCTTCGCGGGAGGACCAAATGATCGAACCTTCCTCCGTCTCCGTGACCGATGTGCGACCGAACACTTTTTTGAGCAAGCGCGGATACAGGTCATCGCCGCGATGGGGCGACAGCACGATCAGCGTGCCTCCCGGACGAAGGACATGGAACGCTTGCTCGACCATGTCGATTTTCAATTCCCGCTCGGCCCGAGGCGGCGAGGGAAAGACGACGGTCTGAAAATCGGCGGGCAGGTCCCACAGGTCGGCCGAAGCGTGGACTTGAACCGGCTGACGTGCCGCGGCCAGTTCCTCGCGGAGCCGATCCGCCTGAAACAAATCCATCTGGAAGGCGACCGATTCCGGTTGATCGAGTCGAACCGCCAATTGGGCAATGAGTCGGGGAG